>JBDRTQ010000221.1:0-2088 GCA_043823885.1 Candidatus Eiseniibacteriota bacterium
ACGGCGCTCCACGGTATGACGACCCCCGCCACCCTGCCGTTGTTGTACATCACGTCCTCGACTCGGCAGCCGTTGAAGATGAGAAGTCCCTCTCGGGTCGCCCCGTACGCCAGGCCCGCGGCCGTGTGCACTGAGTCGGACGTGTGGAAGCCGTCACGGTATGGCCTGTGTCTGATGCCGAAGTCGTCGAGCACCTCCAGCGCCTCATCCTGTACTACGATCTCGTTGAACATCATGCCGCCGCCCCAGATGCCGCCGCCGGTCGAGAGCTTGCTCTCGAAGAGCGCTACCTTCTTTCCCGCCCGCGCGAGGTACGCTCCGGCGACCAGACCGGCCGGCCCCGCGCCGACGATGGCCACGTCCAGCTCGGTCGCATCATTCAGTTTCTCGAAGAACCTCTCCGCTATCGCACGTGTGACCATGACGTCGCTGATCATCGCTTCTCCTTCGAACAAGAAAAGAGACCCCTCTTGCAGTCCACATGAGGAGTCCCGCGCGATCGCGCGCACCGAGGGCCGTTTCCCTACGCTGGCATTGCCCAGTTCAGGCTCACGGGGTATTGTTCTCAGGCCCGCGCGGGCCACCCCCAACGACTCCTATTCAGCCAACCGCGCGTCACGGCCCAACGTGGCCGCTTGAGCGCGGGGGGCACTTCGTATACCCTACCTGAGAGAGATGAGCCGGTCAACAGCGAGGACCACGAGCGAGGGGAAGAGATGAAGCTCACTGCGTACGGCGCTGCGCGCAATGTCACGGGCACCAAGCATCTGCTCGAAGTCGCCGGGAAGCGCATTCTGCTCGACTGCGGTCTGTATCAGGGCCGCCGGGAGGAGAGCGAGAGGCGCAACAGGAAGCTCCCTTTCAACCCGGCCTCGATAGACCTTGTTCTGCTCTCACACGCCCACATCGACCACAGCGGCAGCCTGCCCACCCTGGTGAAGCAGGGGTTCCGCGGGTCGATCTACGCCACGCACGCGACCGTTGACCTCTGCGCGATACTGCTCAAGGACACCGCACACATACAGAGCTACGATCTCGCGTACCTCAACAAGAGACGCAGGAAGAGGAGGGAGGCTCCGCTCGAGCCCATCTACACGGAAGACGACGTCGTGGAGACGCTGCCGAGATTCGTCGGCGTCGACTACGACAGTCCCGTTCTGGTCGCGCCGGGTATCCACGTCACGTACCGCGACGCCGGACACATCCTGGGTTCGTCGATCCTCGAGATCGAAGCGCGCGAGTCCGGGACGCGCACGAGGATCGTCTTCACCGGGGACCTGGGCAGGGCGGACGTGCCTATCCTGCGAGATCCCCATCAGTCGACCGCCGCCGACGTACTCATCACCGAGAGCACGTACGGCGGTCGCACGCACGACTCGATGAAGGATGTCGAGGAGAACCTCGCCTCGTTCGTGTCCTCCGTCGCGCGTCGCAAGGGGAAGGTCATCATCCCATCGTTCGCGGTCGGCAGAACGCAGCGCATCATCTACGAGCTGCACAAGCTGATGCGCGACGGACTCGTGAGAGAGATGCCCATCTTCGTCGACAGCCCGCTGGCCGTCTCCGCGACCGAGATCTTCCGGAAGCACCCGGAGTGCTTCGACGATGAGATGAACGCTCTTCTCCGGCGAGACGACGACCCGCTCGGGTTCGCCCGCGTTCGCTACATCAAGAAGGCGGAAGAGTCCAAGAAGCTCAACAAGATGCGCGGTCCGATGGTCATCGTGTCGGCCTCCGGAATGTGCGAGGCGGGGCGCATCCTGCACCACCTGAAGAACAACATCTCGAACCACCGAAACGGCGTGTTGATGGTGGGTTATCAGGCCAGTCACACCCTCGGGAGGCGCATCTCGGAGGGGGAGAAGAGGGTCAAGATCTTCGGCACATTCTACCCCGTGAGGGCGCGGGTTCGAGTGTTCGACGAGTTCAGCGCGCACGCAGACAGCGACGAACTCCTTGCCTTCGCGACCGGGATCCGGCGCCCTCCTCGGGCGACCATCGTAGTCCACGGCAACGAAGAACAGTCTCTGGCCTTCGGGCGGCGTCTGACCGAGCACGGATTTTCGAGGGTGACCGTTCCCCTGGACG
>JBDRTQ010000222.1:0-4097 GCA_043823885.1 Candidatus Eiseniibacteriota bacterium
ACCTGTAGTCGAAAGCGTAGGCGAAGCCCATGGCGGCCAGTCCGAAGACGGCGCGGAAAGCGTTCTTCTTCAGGAAAACGTAGCTGCCGCCGAAGCTGTGCTCGGCGACGTGGACGCTCGCCGTGTACACGGTCAGCATTCCGACGAGGATCAGAAGCAGCGTCGTCCATCCCAGCGCCCAATCGGTCCGCACGCTCCCCTTCACTTCCCACCTCCCGTGGCGGCCTTGCTCGCAAGTGATGCGACAAGTTCCTTGAACTGCCGACCCCTGTCCTCGAAGTCATCGAACATGTCGAAGCTCGCGCAGGCCGGGGACAGCAGCACGACGTCTCCGGAAGCGGCGGCTCTGCGGGCGGCCGACACGGCCTCGCCGAGCGAAGCGGCCCTTTCCGTGGGCACGAGCCCCTCGAGCGCGCGCTCCATTTTCTCCGCGGCCTCTCCGATGAGGATGAGGCGCCTGACCCGCCCGGAGATGTGCTCCCCGAGCGGAGAGAAGTCGGTGCCCTTGTCCTTCCCGCCTGCTATGAGAACGATCGGAGCATCGAAGCTCCGCAACGCGAAGCTCACCGAATCGACGTTGGTGGCCTTCGAGTCGTTGACGTAGGAAACACCGTCTATCTCGGCTACACGCTCCAGCCTGTGCTCGAGAGATCTGAAGCTCGTCAGCACGCGCGCTGCGGCCTCGGGCGCGACCCCGACCGCGATCGCCGCCGCCGTGGCCGCGAGCGCGTTCGAAAGATTGTGAGGTCCCGGAATGCCCACCTCACTCGCCGCGACGATCTCCCGCTCGTTGCCCCCGACCTGCGTGACGATCGTGCCGTCGCGCAGGAAGACGCCGAGCAAGACCTCGCGCTCGGCGCTGAAGGGTATGACCGTGGCGGCCACCTCGGTCTCGAGCGCCGCAACACCCTCGTCGTCGAAGTTGAGGACGGCGAAGTCGGATGCGGTCTGGTTCTCAAACACGCGCGCCTTCGAGCCCCTGTAGGCCTCGAACGACTCGTACCGGTCCAGATGGTCCTCGGTGACGTTGAGAAGCACGCCGACGTGCGGACTGAAGCTCTCTATCGTATCCAGCTGGAAGCTCGAGACCTCCGCGACGATGTATCCGTCATCCGGCACGGCTTCAACCTCCCCCGAGAGCGCGAGGCCGATGTTCCCCGCGACGACTACGGTCCTGCCCGTGGTCTTCACGAGCTCGCCCAGAAGCGCGGTCGTTGTCGTCTTGCCGTTCGTTCCGGTCACTGCCAGCCACCTTCCGCTCGAAGCGGCGTGTGCGAGTTCAAGCTCGCCTATCGTGCGCACGTTGCGGTCCCGCGCGGCGCTCGGAAGCGGGGAGCTCAGAGGGACGCCCGGGCTCAGGACGACCAGGTCGACGCCGGCAAGGAGCTCGGGCGTCTGGCGGCCGAGCCTAAGCTCTACTCCTCTGCCGCTCCAGCCAAGCGAGTCGAGTCCGAGTTCGTCCGCGCTTCGGAGATCCGTTGCCACGACCGACGCGCCTGAGCGCAGTAGCAACTCCACGGCCGCTACCCCGCTCCGAGCCAGACCGACCACCAGGACTCTCTGCGACCGCAGTTCCCGTGCTGTGAGACCGCCCACGTGTCTCGTCCCCTCGCTTCTTCTTCCCTTGTCTCTCGTCCGCCCATCCGGTCTTCATGAGGCCCACCTGTCACTGGAGTTTGAGCGTCGAGAGCGCGACAAGCGCAAAGAGTGCTCCGACGATCCAGAAGCGGATGACGACCTTGCTCTCCGGCCACCCCTTCTTCTGGAAGTGGTGATGAAGCGGGGCCATGAGGAAGACCCGCTTGCCTCGAAGCTTGTAAGACGCTATCTGAATGATCACGGAGGCGGCGATGACCACGAAGAGGCCGCCGACGATGACCAGCCATATCTCCTTCTTGATGAGGATCGCGAGCGTTCCGAGCGCGCCCCCGACCGCGAGCGACCCCGTGTCTCCCATGAACACTTCCGCCGGATGCGAGTTGAACCAGAGGAAACCGAGACCCGCCCCGATGAGCGCGGAGCAGTAGACCGTCAGCTCCCCTGTGCCCGCGATGTAAGGGATGTTGAGGTAGTCACTGAACCTCACGTGTCCCGTGACGTAGCTCATGGCGGCGAACGCAAGCGCGCAGAGGATGACCAGGCCGATCGCCAGACCATCGAGGCCGTCGGTCAGGTTGACGGCGTTCGAGCTCGCCGTGATGACGATCATCACAAAGAGCACGTAGGCCGCTCCCAGGTTGATGACCGCGTCCTTGAGGAACGGCACCTCCACGGCCGAGGAGGGACCGTTCAGCTGCGTGTGGTAGATGTAGAGCCCGATCAGGAGCCCCAGCAGGAGCTGCCCCGTCAGCTTGTAGCGGGCGATCAGGCCCTTCCTGCGCCTCTTGACCACCTTGAGGTAGTCGTCCGCGAACCCGACGGCGCCCAGCCACAGTGTCGCGAACACCATCAGCCAGACGAAGTCGTTGTCCAGCCGTGCCCAGAGGAGCGTCGGAACGAGCGTCGCGACGAGGATGAGCAGTCCGCCCATCGTCGGGGTCCCGGCCTTCACTGCGTGCGACTCCGGAACGTACTCCCTGACGACTTCTGTCAGCTGACGTCTCTTGAGCATGCGAATAAAGAGGGGGCCGAGGAGGAAGCTTATGAGCAGGGCTGTCACCGCCGCGTACGCTGATCGGAAGGTAATGTACCTGAAGATATTGAAGGCAGAAATGAGGTCCCTTAGGGGGTATAGGAGATGGTAGAACATGACAGCCCTTCCGATGAGAAGCCTAGGCTTCGGCCGACCTGGAGGCGGGCGCCTCTTCCGTCAGCAACTCAACCACTTCCTCCATACACATACCGCGCGACCCCTTCACCAATAGAACCGCGGACTCGTCGAGCTCCTTTCGCAGTGTGTCGACGAGTGCGGTTTTGCTTTCGAATATTCGAACCCGCTCGGCGGGCATGCCGGCCTCGATCGCGCCCTTCGCAAGCGCCGCAACTTCGGTGCCGAACAGATACAGCCAGTCGACTCCCAGTCCGGCGGCGCGTGCGCCCGCCTCGCGGTGTGCACGTTCGCTTGTCGACCCGAGTTCGAGCATGTCCCCGAGTGCCGCCGCCGATGTTCCTTCTCCGGCGGTCTCAACGAGAACCTCGAGCGCGGCCCGGAGTGACCCCGGGTTGCAGTTGTAGGCGTCGTTGATGACGGTCCGTGTTCCGACCCGCCCGAGGCTCATCCGCATCGGGCTCATCTCGAACTCCGCGAGCCCCGCGATTGCGTCCTCGTTG
The DNA here is from genome assembly GCA_043823885.1 of Candidatus Eiseniibacteriota bacterium. Classification (GTDB taxonomy): domain Bacteria; phylum Joyebacterota; class Joyebacteria; order Joyebacterales; family Joyebacteraceae; genus JALGZG01. The sequence continues at coordinate 3,271 of JBDRTQ010000222.1, forward strand.
GACACTCCCATGGCCCTGCCAGCGGCTATCGCCGCCAGGGCGTTCATCACGTTGTGGCGGCCCGGGACCGGCAGTTCGACACGCCCCCCGTCGGCCAGCTCGAAACTCACGCCGGCCGCGCCTGCCTCCACGTCCGTGGCGCGGACCTCGGCGTCCGGCGAGAGTCCGAACGTGATGATGCTGGAAGGACCGCGCGTCCAGAGCGCCTTGACCCGCTCGTCGTCCCAGTTGAGGACCGCCGTTCCCGTCTGCGGAAGCGCGTCCAGGAGTTCCGCCTTGGCCTCGGCGATCGTGTCGACATCGAGCATCGTCTCCATGTGCGCCTCGGCGACGTTCGTTATGACGCCGACCGATGGCCTGGCGGCCTCTGCAAGCCTGGCGATCTCGCCCACGTGGTTCATGCCCATTTCGACAACCGCGGCCTCGTGTTCACTCGTGAGTTCGAAGAGAGTCATCGGCACGCCGATGTGGTTGTTGTAGTTGCCCCGCGTCTTTGCCGTCCGGTAGTGCCTGGAGAGAATGGACGCGGTCATGTCCTTCGTCGTTGTCTTGCCGTTGCTGCCCGTTATGGCCACCACGGGAACCTCGAACCGGTCCCGGTACCAGCCGGACAGCTGGAGCAGGGCGTCGACCGTGTCGCGGACGAACAGGCGCGGTCCCTCACTCGAGCGGCCGTTCGACACCCGCGCTTCGGACACCACCGCAGCGCAGGCACCCTTCGCGAACGCGTCTTCCACGTACTCATGTCCGTCGAAGTTGTCACCGCGTATCGCGAAGAAGAGGTCACCGGGTCGCACCGTTCTCGAGTCGGTCGAAACTCCGACCAC
>JBDRTQ010000223.1:0-3620 GCA_043823885.1 Candidatus Eiseniibacteriota bacterium
GTCGCTGACGAAGAACCTGTGGACCGGGGGCGCCCCGCCGATACGCGCGAGCTCCAGGTCCTCGAGGCGCTCTGCCACTTCCTTCGCCGTCTCCTCTGCAGAATCGATCAGCCTGACGGAGGGTCCGAAGACTTTCGCGATCGTGTTCTTCAGGATAGGGTAGTGCGTGCAACCCAGTACGACGACGTCGACGGCGGCGTCCCGCAGAGGGGTCAGGTATTCGTGCGCGATGACCAGAGTGACCTCTCGATCGGTCCAGCCCTCCTCGGCCAGCGGGACGAAGAGCGGGCAGCTGGTCTCGACGACCTCTATGTCCCTGTCGAGCTTCCTGATCGCGCGTCTGTACGCGCCGCTTGCGATGGTCCCCTCGGTTCCTATCACGCCGACCTTGCCCTTCAGGGTCGACGATACGGCCGCCAGCGCGCCTGGTGCTATCACGCCGATAACCGGCACGTCGAAGCGTGACGTCAGCGCGTCGATGGCGATGGAGGACGCCGTGTTGCATGCGACCACGATGTACTTGACGCCGTGCCCCAGCAGAAACTCCGCGTCCTGTATGGAGAACTGTGTCACCGTCTCATTCGACTTCGGTCCGTACGGCAGACGCGCCGTGTCGCCGAAGTAGACGATCTCCTCGTTCGGAAGATGCCGCATGATCTCGGCCACGACGGTCAGGCCGCCAATGCCGGAGTCGAACACACCTATCGGACTGGAAGTGGCGTCGCTCACTGCTCGTTCTCCTCTTACCCGGCTTGCGGCCTTGTGTCGCCGCCGTCGCAGTACCTCAGCGGTACTGTTCGACTGGGAAGGGAACACTCGCGTCGATGTGTCCCGCGATCGTCTCGACCTCGCCGCCGTCGACCAGAATGCTCACACGCTCTATGTCGGGGAAGTTCAGAGCCAGCGTCTGCACTATGGACCGAATGGTGAAGAGCTCTCCAGTCGAGCCGCCTGGGTGGTTGTCGACCAGCTCGGCGCTGAAGTCGACGAAGACCCCTCCCGTCCCGTCGAAGAAGACGGACAGGACCCGTGTGCCCGGGGGTATCGTCCCGTCGGCGTCGTCGCCGGTCGGACCGGCTGCCAGTTCCTCCATGACCCTGCGCGCGCGGCTTGCCGAGTCTTCCATGACGACGATCTCTCTGCGCTCCTCGATGGTGCGGCCCGCACCCCTGCTCGCGAACACGAGCCTCACGGACTGAACGCCCTCACCGAGTTCTTCGACCGCAGCTCCCTCGCCCGGAAGCCGCTCGTCGGGCTCCTTCGTACACAACGTCACGACGACCGCGATGGCGGCCAGAATGACTACCAGAGCGATCAGCTTGGCGCGCATCAGATTCACTGGTTCCTCCCCTCGGACCACTCGCTGTATTCGGTCACACCGAGAGCGATGGCCCCTGCCACGGTCTCCCGGAAGCCTTCGTCGGCCAGAAGCGCCGCGTCTGCGGCATTCGTGATGAACGCCGTCTCCACGAGGATGGCGGGCATCGCGCAGCCGGCCAGGACCGCGAGGCCGGCGCTCCCCACGCCCCGGTCGTAGTTGGGCAGTGCGCGGGACATGCGCCCGCGCACGGCTCGCGCCAGCGCTCTGCTGTCGCCGGTCCGGCTCTCCTGCGGACCGCCCCACAAGAGCTCCCCGACCCCCCTGCGCCGGGAATCGCGTGACCCGCGGCGGAGCCCCCTCGATCCCGCACTGTTCTTGTCGACGGCGTTGCTCTGCGTTGGAACATAGTACGACACCCGAAACCCGCTGGCGCCCCCGGAGTGCCAGGCGCCGCAGTGGATGCTGACGAAGATGTCGGCACCCGCCAGGTTCGCGATCTCCGCCCGCCGCCTCAACGGCACGCTGGAGTCGGAGCTTCGGGTCATGAACACGTAGAAGCCCTCCCGACGCAGCTGCTGAGCCACCTCTTCGGCGATCGCGAGTGCTACGTCCTTCTCCACGAGACCCAGCCGCCCCATGGCGCCGCTGTCCGTGCCGCCGTGTCCCGGATCTATCATGACCGTCGCGACACCGTCGTCATCGGTCATGAACGGGCTCGAGGTCAGCAGGTCCTTCGTGTCCTTGAGCAACGGCAGCGGTATCGACTGCTCGTGCTCCGCCACCACGACGATCTCAAGCCTGGGAGGGTTGGTGTGCATCTGCGCGTCGTAGGCCGTCGCCGACGGCGCGACGCGCACGACGGCGTTCACTCCGGCGTCGGACGCTTCCATTGTAACGGACGACACCAGTCCGACGCCCTCGAGAACATCGAGCGAATCAGAAAGAGCTGCTCCGGGGAGGAAGAAGTCCACACGGCCCCGCTCTCTGCTGCTGATGGCGAACGCCGCCCTGTCGTTCAGGATTATGACGGCCGCCGTCCCGCCCGGTCTTTCCTCGATGTCCACGGACATGACGAGCGCCCCGAGCTTCACGACCGAGATCGCGGAGCGAGTCTCTTCCACCGCTATCGCCGAGTTGACGGCAAGCCCGAGGGCGTAGGTCAGGAAGCGTACCGGCACCCAGTACTCACCGTTCCTCATGGCGACGGGCCGGTGCACGTTGATGGCCTCGCCGTCCAGCGAGACGAACTGGCTGTCCGACGCCATCGATATCCTGTGGATGCCGACGGCCAGCGACATCTTCGACGTCCGGGGATTCCAGTGGCGTGACGCCCCCACGGCCCTGGCGACGTCGGCCAGTTCGAAGTACCAGGCCCCGTCGATTCTCGTGGCCTCGACGCTACCGGTTCGGCCGTCCTCGAACTCCATCACGAACACATCGCTGGCGGCGAGCGCGCTCAGGAAGAGCACGAACGCGACGGCGGCGGAGGCCACTGCGGCTGTGCGCGGTACCGATCTCATTCCCGTTCCTCGCCGTCGCGCCCGCGGTGCTTGACCTCCCGCTCCATCTCGCGGTCGGCGTCCTTCTCACGGAGCGTCTGGCGTTTGTCGTAGGTCTTCTTGCCGCGGCAGATACCCACTTCTATCTTCACTCTCCCCCGCTTGAGGTAGACCGCGAGCGGGATGAGCGTCATGCCCTTCTCCAGCACCTGACGGTGCAGGCGGTGTATCTCGATCCTGTGGGCGAGAAGCTTGCGGCGGCGCCTGGGGTCGACGTTGAAGCGGTTGCCCTGCTCGTAGGGACTGATGTGGGCGCCGAAAAGGAACAGTTCCCCGTCCTCGATCCTGACGTAGCTGTCGATGAGCTGCACCTGACCGAGGCGCACGGACTTGACTTCCGTGCCCTTGAGCACGACGCCGGTCTCCAGGGAGTCGACAACATGATAGTCGTGCCGGGCTCGCTTGTTCTTCGCGAGGATCTTGACATCGCCGCTCACCGGCGCCGCTCCCGTCTGGCGCCCGGCGAGCCGGGCGTGTCCCTCTAGCCTGGGGGCTGATGGGGAGTTACAACGTCCTGAAATGCGACCTGGCAGGCGGACGGCCGCGTCAGCAGACTGACGGGCCGACGGGCTGCGGGGCCACGACATGGGGATGCTAGCAGAGCCTCGGGCGCGCGGGCAAGGCGATTCGGGAGGCTTCCGCGCCCGTACGTGGCAGAGGACGGGGGTCATCCCCCGCCCTCTCGCCAGGCTCGGTGCAGTCACGCCTCGCCGGCCTGCTGGCGATCCGACCTCCTCGAG
>JBDRTQ010000224.1:0-6229 GCA_043823885.1 Candidatus Eiseniibacteriota bacterium
TCTGATGTTCCGTCGACGCCCTCGTCGGGGGAGCGGGTCTGCCGGATGTCACGCCAGCGCCCTCCATCAGGAACCTGCGTCACCGCGCCATCCGGCCGTGTGGCCGCAACGGCACGTCTGATGCCGCCTGTGGCAGCAAATAGCACACACGGTCTGCGGTATGTGCAATGTATGTGCCAATAGGGAATTTCGGGTGTTTGAGCTGTGGACGGTGTGCGTCGCCTGCGAATCGCGCAAGCTGCCTTGCCGGGGCGGGATTGACTGGCTATGCTCGCGGCTACGGTTGCGGCTCTTGGGAAGGAGCGCACTATTGAAGAACGGGCAACAACTGATCCTGGCTGTCCTTTGTCTCTCTCTCTGCGGGCCGTTCGCCGGTGCTGTCAGCGGCGGGACTTTGGGGGGCTCCGGCGACACTCTCCTCGTCCGCACCTTCACCTTCGACGACATCGAAACGCGCCGGGTCACGTTCGATTTCCCGGATGACGAGCGTACCTGGGAGCGCATAACCATGCGCTACACGCTCAAATGCGATGAGGCGACCGTCGGGGACCCCCATCCATGCGGCGAGTGGGACGTCACCACCCACGTTACGGTCCACGCCCACACGGGGGTCACGGACTCCACTCTGCTCACGCACCCGTACTTCGTCGTCGAGGGCGAGTCTCCCGACGAGCTGCGGTACGTGACGATCCCGAGTTTCCACCACTTCACGTGGTGGGAAGATCCCGACGGGGCGATCCCGGGCGACCGTTACATGCGATTCGACGGTACCGACTGTATCACGGTGCCATCTGCGGCAGTCGCGAGCGTCGACTCGAGCATCACGATCGAGTTCTGGTGCCGCGGCGCGGACAGCCAGCCCTTGAACGACCACATCGTTGAGGCGGGGAACGAGGGCGGGCGCGTCGTCAACATCCACCTGCCGTGGGGGACCGGTGCTGTCTACTGGGACGCGGGCGGGCGACTCGCAGGCGCCAACAACCGGTTGAGCAAGGACGCTGCTCCCTCTGACTACAAGGGGCGCTGGAACCACTGGGCGTTCACCAAGGACACCCGCTCTGGCGAGATGCGCATCTATCTGAACGGCGAGCTGTGGCACGAGGCCGGGAACATGAAGAAGGACATCCCGCCAATCGACAGCTTCATCATCGGGGCGAACCTCTACAGGAACAACGAGTGGTACGCGGGCGACCTGGACGACGTGCGGGTGTGGAGCGCGGCACTGGACGGGGAAGCCATCGAGGGCTGGCGCCACGGCAACGTGAGTTCCGAACATCCGTTCTTCGAACACCTCCTTGTCGAGTACAGGTTCGACGAGAACGACCCGGCCGGGAGCCGCATCGTCGACAGCTCTCCGAACGGCCATCACGGGATGAGCTTCGGGCAGCCGCAGCGCATTCCGTTCGGGCTGACGGGCAGGGCAGACGTCAAGCCGGGCGCGCGGGCGCTGCTCCGGACCGAGAGCGTCCACGCGCCCAGGCTCAGCGTTGAGATATTTGAGGACGAAGAGAACCCTGAGGAACTGACACGGATCGAGGACGTCTGGCCGGCGTTCGACTCGTGGTTCGACGGCGACGGCGTACTGTTGAGGGAAGAGCCCGCGAAGGACGCACTGGTACTCGAGCAGGGCGCGCACCAATGGTATGGGGCGCCGTTCGAGGTGGTCGAGAAGTACGAGGTCGCGCGGTTCATCACGCCCTATGGCCTCGGTCTCGACCTCGGCGAGGACGGGTTCACGTGGCTCTGCGACGTCACAGACTACGCCCCCCTCCTGCGAGGAGAGGTCGACCTGCAGGCGGGCAACACGCTCGAACTTCTCGACCTCACGTTCGAATTCGTTGAGGGCACTCCGCCCCGCGAGGTGCTGGGCATCAGGAACCTGTGGCCTCTCGGCGACTACGGTTATCGGGAGCTGGCCGACGACGAGGAGCTCGCGGGCGTCGCGCTTGCGCTCGACCCCGCGGCGGCCGGATTCCGGGTGCGCTCCCGCATATCGGGCCACGGACACGCGGGTCCGCACAACTGCTGCGAGTGGGACGCCAAGGAGCACTCCCTCGCCGTCGACGGGCAGGACCGCTTCCACTGGACGGTCTGGCGCGACTGCGGCATGAACCCCGTGCACCCGCAGGGCGGGACGTGGCAGTTCGACCGGGCAGGATGGTGTCCGGGCACGTTCGTCGACACCTACGAGCACGAGCTGACGCGGTGGGTCGAGCCCGGGGCCGAGGTCGTGCTGGACTACGGCATCGAGCCCTACGACCCCGAGAACGGGGAGGCCGACGGCCGGTTCGTCGTGTCGCATCAGCTCTTCAGCTACGGTCCCCCGAGTTTCGGACTGGACGCTGCCGCCGCGGAGGTCATCGCGCCCTCGGCGCACGGTGAGTACAGACGTCTGAACCCGGTCTCGGGTGAGGCCGTCGTGCGCATCCGCAACATGGGCGCCGCCCCGCTGACCGGGTTGACGATCCTCTACGGACTCGTCGACGGTCGCGAGAGCAGCTTCGCCTGGGAGGGGGAGCTGGCGTTTCTCGAGAGCGAGGTGGTGACGCTTCCCGCGCCGGACTGGACTGGCATGGGGGAGGGCGCCGGATTCTTCGCCGAGGTCGCGCACCCGAACGGCGGACCGGACGAGAACCGGAGCAACGACCGCGCGGTCGCCACGGTCGCCGCGCCGCGCGTTCTCCCGCCGGAGTTCCTGATCGAAGTCGAGACTCCCGGGTTCGGGCGTGCCGCGGACAACAGCTACACCATCACCGATCGCGACGGGTTCGTGGTGGCGCGGCGGGACAGCTTCGAGGATGAGGCCACGTACCGTGACCGCGTGGAACTGATGGCCGGCTCATACACCCTGGAGTTTCTCGATACCGGGGAGGACGGACTCATACGGCACTGGTGGCTGCGTGGCTCGGCGCCCGACAGCGTCGGTCAGAACGGCGCCCTCAGGCTCCTGGACGCGGATGGCGGACTTCTGCTCGATCTGGGCTACGACTTCGCGGAGAAGCGAACGCTGCGATTCTTCGTTGGGGACCCGCGTTGACAGGGCAACCGAGAGCAATGTTTTGCATCAAAATACGGAGAATTGTGCAATAATCGTAGCGAGGGTCCGCACCATGGAGACACGGTTGAGGCGATACGGAGGCACGGTAGATGAAGCCCGTCGCCGCGGACATCGGTGAGGTCCAGTCGAAACCGGGAACCTCGGCTTCGAGCCGGATGGCGAATCCTCCCACAGACGCCTGGGAATCGACTCTCGAGCTCTGTCAGCTCCGGTGGTTGGACGATGCCCTGACGCCGCTCACGGTTCTGGAGGAGAGCATCCGCTACGTCCGAGCCGAGGCCGCGGGTCTCAGGCGCAGGGCGTTCGCACTCCTGTCCCGCGCGTTCGGGGCCGAACCGGAGCCTTACGGGGGCCACGCGCGCTGGAGCGAGCGGGAGGACGGCACGTCCGAGACCAGGGCGCCCGGGAAGCTGACCACGGGGCTCAGGGCGGGGGACATGGTGAAGGTCCTGCCGATCGACGACATACGCGCCACGCTCGACGGGGACGGGAAGCACGACGGTCTCAAGTTCATGAAACCGATGTCTCAGTACTGCGGGCGGAAGTTCCGGGTGCTCAAGCCGGTCCGCCGGATACTCGATGAACACAACCACGTGATGCAGAAGACGAGAAGCACCGTCATACTCGAGGGTGGCATCTGTCACGGGCAGGGTCTGTACGGAAGGGAAGGGTGTGATCGCAGCTGCTTCCTCTTCTGGAAAGAGGCCTGGCTCCGCAAGGTCGAGGAGTGACGCTTCGAGGTAATGCAGGTCCATGCATACCAACGGCCCGGGTCGGAAGACCCGGGCCGTTGGTGTTCCCTCTGACGTGTCTCCCCGCACTACTTCACGACTGTGATGGCCTTGGCGCTTTCCCACAGCCCGTGGATGTTGCAGTACGCGGTCGCGTAGAACGCGCCCGGAACCTCCGTCCGGACGTCGACGGAGATCTTCGGGTCCGTGTACAGCGTGCTGGTGTCGGCGCCGATGACCGATTCCCCGTGGGCGCCGAACTCGAAGCTCGCAATCTCGTATGGCAGTGTCGAGTCCGCAGGCATGAAGTAGAGGCGGATCCAGCGGATGTGGTGAGCACTGCTGTTGGGGTGCTCTATCTCCTTGCCCACGGTGACCGTCACGGTCGTCGGCTCGCCGGCCTTGAACTCGACGGGGCATTCGATCACAGGCACGTGCTTCTCGCTGCGCCAGTCCTCGGTCCTGTAGAGAGCGCAGATGCCACTCGACGCACTCGAGCTGTCGATGGGCGCGGTGGCCACCGCAATAGCGATCACCATCAGGGCCACGATGTAGCGAGAGCTTCTCAGCATCCTCCGTACCTCCTGCAGTTGTGACGGGCCGGCGAGGAGCCGGCCTGTCCGTTATGAGTGCCGGCTGTCGTCTCTCCGGTCTCACGCCTGGGGCTCGCGGACGAGACCACTCACCCGAATCTGAACAGCGCGGCACCAGCTGTCAACTGTTTTGACGAACCGTGGGCCTACGCCTCTTGGCACGCGTCTTGACTCTCCCTCACGGCACGTGCTACTGATAGTGAAGGCGCACAACGCGGGGAGCGACGGAGACACCCCAATGGCTCACGGGAAGAGCGGGAAGAAGAAGCACGCGAAGCCGGAGAGGTCGGCGCGGCCCGCGTCCGGGAAGCCCGCGAATAGCGGGATGCCGAGGGACGTCCTCCTGGCCGTTCTGCTCGTCGTTGTTCTCGCGGTCATCGTTCGCGTCGCCTACATGGCGGAGATCCACGACCATCCGCTCATGACCACGACAACCGGCGACCCGCGCGTCTACGATCTTCGGGCCATGGAGATCGCAGGCGGGCAATGGCTCGGTGACGACGTGTTCTTTCACAGCAGCCCCGTCTACCCGTACATCCTCGGTCTCATCTACAAGCTCTTCGGGCACAGCTACCCGGCCGTCCGCGTGATCCAGTCGCTGTTCGGAACAGGCAGCTGTCTGCTCGTCTTCTCGATCGCCAGGAAGCTCTTCGGTAACCGCGAGGCGCTGGTGGCCGGCGTCATCGCCGCGCTCTACGCGCCGTTCGTCTTCTTCGATTTCGAGATCCTGATGATCACGTACGTTCTCTTCTTCTCTTTGCTCGCCGTCAGGCTGCTCATGGCGTATCGGGAGAGTCCGACGGTCTGGCTCGCTCTCGCGTCGGGAGCGGCGATCGGCGTGAGCGCCCTCGGCAAGCCGAACGTTCTCCTGTTCGTGCCGGCCGCGCTGTTCTGGTTGTGGTGGGCGTGGCGGCGGACGGAGAGAGCGAGTCGCGTCTGGCAGGGGGCGGCCCTGTTTGTAGCCGGGACGGTCGTCGTCGTAGCCCCTATGACCATAAGCAACTACGTTGCCGCCGGCGATCTCGTGCTGACCTCGAGTAACGGAGGCATCAACTTCTGGATAGGGAACAACGACCAGGCGGACGGGACTTTTCTTGTCCCGGCCGACATGCGCGCGGACCTCTACGGCGGCTCGAAGCTCGCGGCCGAGAAGGCGCTCGGGCATACGCTCAGCCCGTCGGAGGTATCGTCGTACTGGCTCGGGGAGGGTCTCGACTTCGTCAAGGCGCATCCGGGACGGGACCTCAGGCTGCTCGGCAGGAAGCTCCTCCTCTTCTGGAACGCGTATGAGATCCCCAACCACTACGACATGAACTACTTCAGGACCGTATCGAAGACCATGCGCTTCGACCCGTTTGTCTTCGCGTGGGTAATACCGCTCGGCTTCCTGGGCATCTACGCGTCGCGTCGCAACTGGCGGAAGCTCCTGCTGCTCTACCTGTTCGCCGGGGCCTATCTCGTCTCGCTCCTGCCGTTCTTCATTACCTCTCGATATCGACTCCCGGTGGTGCCCGTCATGATAGTCTTCTGCGCCCACGGCGCGGTGTGGCTGTGGCAACGGCTGAGGGCACGCGAGCGGGAAGGGTGGCTGGTTCCGGCGGTCGTGCTCGCGCTCGCGCTCCTGGTCGTGAACCTGCCCCTGGTCGACTTCTCGCTCGGTCCGCAGTACGCCACCATCGGAGCCATCTACCGCGACGCCGGCGACTACGCGAGGGCCGCGGAGTACTACCAGCTCGCGACCGAAGAGAGTCCCGACTTCGACCTTGCCTACAACAGCCTGGGTTCGTCGCTCAGCCGGCTGGGCCGCGACGCGGAGGCCGAGCGAGCGCTTCTCAGGGCGCTCGAAA
>JBDRTQ010000225.1:0-4798 GCA_043823885.1 Candidatus Eiseniibacteriota bacterium
GCCAGCACGGGCTCGGCCTGGTTGCCTGCCTCGTCCCGGAAGGTCCCTATCACGGGGCCGTTCACGACCTCCACGCCCTGCTCGACGGTGTAGTCCCTCTCGTAGACACCGTCGTCCGGTACGGCGTCTCCACCCGTTCCGTCGTCGTAGAGGGCGATCCCGGGAACGACCGAACCCAAGTCCACGGCGGCGTCTCCGTGCAGCTCTCCCGCCGTCAGCGTGAAGTGGATGACGTCACCGGTCGACAGGTCCTCGCCGCCCGAGTCTTCAGTCACCGACTCGATGACCGCCCTGGTGTCGAGTTCTATGGTGTCGCTGACGATGGCGGACTCGTTGTCGGCCGAGTCGCGGAACCTGGCGTACACGGTCTTCTGGCCGTCGCCGGCCTCGAGAGACCACGTGCGGGTGGACTGATACGGCTCCCACTGGGCGTCCGACATGTCGGCGGCGTTGGACACCTGCATGATGTCGGTTCCCGCCGAGGCGGACATCCTGAGCGTGACGCTCCTTGAGGACGTCTTGGGGGTACCCTGGTTTATCGTCACGCCGAACACGCGCGGGATCACCAGCACATCTCTCGACGCAACGCCTTCAAGACCCAGGCCGTTGACGCCGGACACCTTGTAGTAGTACCCCTGCCCGTTCCTCACGTCCCCGTCCGCGTACTCCATCTCGGTGGTCGTGTCGAGGAGTTCGTAGTCTTCTTCGTCCTCATCCTCCACCTCCCACCGATAGACGCGGTAGTGCTCTATCGCCGACGCGTTGCCCACCGACCACGTGAGTTCGACCAACCTGTCAGAGATCACAGCGGTCAGTCCCGTGGGCCTGTCAGGCTCTGGCGAAAACGTGTTCGGGTTCGACGGGTCCAGCGGGTTGCTGTGGCCCGGAATTTCCATACTCTCCAGGCAGCCCGACAGACCCGTGAGCACGGCCAGAAAGAGCGCGGCTCCAGTGATGTATCGTTTCATAGAATCACCTCCGGCAAAGATCGAGTCTGCGGTCAGAACGATACCGAGAATCCAAGTACGGTCCTGTCCGCATCGACTGACGCGAAGAGGCTGGATTCGTTGGGGTCCGGCAGGCCGGCGAAGAGACCGCCACCGTCGCTCGGAACCAGCAGTGTGGCATCGAGCACGTTCGCGATCCAGACGGCTCCCGCGGCGTAGATCCATCGCTTGCGGTTCTCGTGCCAGCGCTCGACGTCGTCAAACGCATTGAGCATCTCGTCGTACGCCGCCTCGATCTCGTCAACCTGGTCGGCGGAGTTGTAGGCTCTGATGGCGCGCTCGTGGATACGCATGGCGTCCTCGCGCTTCGAGTCCGCGATGAGCGCGCCCGTCACCGCGCCCGCCTCCGCCAGGAGGAACACGGTACCCTTCAGCGTCTGCCCCGCATAGAACTGCCCCCAGCCGGGGAGTATCGCGGAGCGCAGCCCGGTAGCCATCTGGGACTTCCTGGTCATGCGGATGAAGAGCGAATCGGTGCGGCCGGCGGACACCGACGTGCTGCCCGTCCAGTCCGCGTAACCGGTCTTCGTGGCGAGGATCTCGTAGACACCGGACAGACCTCTGTCGAGCCTCCACGGCGTCACGCCGCTGTAAGCGTGCTCTCCCCTCAGCTCGACCACGGCCCCGGGAGGGGAAGACGTGATCACAACGCTGCCTGAGCCCCGAGGGCCCTCGGCGAACGCGGTCTCCGCGAACGGAGACAGGACCGCCAGGGCTACAAGAAGGAGCGCTCCCACTGCTCTCAGGAACATCTCTCTCTCCTTTGGGTGACTTCGCGAGACATCCGGTCGGCCGTTGCGCGGACTGAGATGTCACAAGATACGATCGTTTGCGTGAACTCCGATGGCGCCGACGCGTTCCGTTCCTGCCGAGGGCGCCACGAATGGCCGATTCTAGGGCTCTCAAGCCCCCGTGTCAAGCTCACCGGGGGGTCGGTGCGTTCCGCACCGCGGGGCATCGCGCCGGGACGGCACTACGGCCCTCCGAGCCCCTTGTCCTCGGAAAGATCCAGTTCGTGCTTCCTTATGAGGTCGTACATCGTGGGCCTGCTCACACCGATCGCGCGAGCGGCCATCGAGACGTTGCCGGCCGCCTGAAGCAGCGCGTCGGTCACCATGCTGCGCTCCAGTCTGCTCCTGGCCTCAGCGAGCGAGCGCTCGCCGGACCGGCCGTTCCCGTTGAGCCCGAGATCGGCAGTGCTCACGAGTCTGCCTCGCGACAGTATTACGGCACGTCGGACGCGCGCCTCGAGTTCCGCGATGTTGCCCGGCCACGCGTGGCTCATCATGGATCCCGTCGCCGATCGGCTGAAACCCGACACCGTCCGTCCGTGCTCGGCGGAGTACTTCGCGAGAAAGGCACGCGCGATCATCGCGATGTCCTCTCCCCTCTCCCTGAGCGGCGGGAGCTCGATCGTCACGACGCCGAGGCGATAGTACAGGTCCTCCCGAAGCGCCGGAGAATCCTCTGCCGCGGGCGCCGGCAGGCCGCACCGCGGCAGGTGATCGGCGGTCGCGACGATTCTGACATCGGGATGAGGAGCCCGCTCCCGGAGGAAGGCGGACAGCCTCGTCTGCAGCGACAGGGGCAGGCAGCACACGCCCTCGAGCAGAAGCGTGCCACCGTCGGCCTGCCCCAGCAGACCCGCGACGCGTCCCGTCGTGTCGCCCCCGCTCGGCGACTTCCAGCCGAAGACCGCCTGCTCCATGATCTCAGGCGCCGCACCCGCCGAATTCGCGACGACGAACGGGCCGTCGCGTCTCGCGCTCAGATGATGGATGGCGCGAGCGATGAGTCGTCTGCCGGTTCCGGACTCACCGACGAGCAAAACGCCGGCGTCGGCTGCAGCGACCCTCTGGACCGCGGAGAAGACCGCGCGCATGGCGTCACAGCTTCCGACGAGATTCCCGAAACGCTCGACGCCCGAGAGTCTGGCGGGCAGGTCCTCCATGCGGGCCTCCAGTTCCCTGATGTGAAGCGCCCTCTGCAGGAGCACTGAGAACTCCTCGGCACGCACGGGACCGACGCAGCAGTCGAACGCACCGAGGCCGATGGCCTCTGCCGCCAACGCACGGTCCTCCCTGTCCGCGATGACTATTATCTTCGCAGGGTCTGCGCTCTCACGAATGGCGTCGAAGAGCGTGGTTCCCCAGCCAGCCGCGCCAACGTCGAAGGCCAGCTCCGCGGCCACCACGACGACGTCCGGACGGACGGTCCCGACGGCGGCGACAGCGTCCTCGGACGTGTCGGCGCGGTGAACCTCGCACCCGGGGACGCTCGCCTCGCCGCCGCGGACTCCGTCTCCGTCCGTGCCGACCCCGGCGCCGTGTTCACTGCGCCAGGCGACGAGGGCATCCGACACGAGCGCGCTGATCGCGCGGCCGCGTTCGACTGCCAGGATCGTCGTGTGTTCTGGCACGGTCATGCTCTTCCCTCCTCGGGATCGATCGGTCTACTCCGCCAGTTCCTCGAGACGCTGAGTCGCAGCGGAAGCGGCCGGCGTACCCGGAAACAGGCCTACCAGCGACCTGAGAGCGTCCCCAGCCGCGTCGCGGTCCGAAAGCCTGTCCTCGTAGATATCGGCCGCCTGCATCATCATGTACGGCGAGGACTCGGACCTCGGGAAGCGCTCGCCCGTCTCGACCAGGATCCGGGCCGCGTCCGCCCATCTCTCCTGTCTGAGCCTCGTGTCTATGAGATAGCCCCGGGCCGCCAGTTCGGCCGGCGTCGATGAGAAATCCCGGACCACCCGCTCGTAATGATCGGCCGCCCTCTCCAGCGCCGCGGCCGCGGCGCTCGTCTCGCCCGCCTGCTCGTAGTGTTCAGCGATGTGCTGGAGCGCGGTGAACCCGTAGAGAGTCGTCGGGTGCTCGCGCGCGAGGGCGTTGAGTTGCGCCACGGCGCTGTCCCAGAGCCCCTCGCTCTCGTAGCTGATCGCCAGATACTGGATCGCCGTGGCTCTGACGGTCTCTTCTCTGGGGAACCGCCTGGCCACGTCCGTCAGGCGAGCCCTCGCGATCGCGTGCTCTCCGTTCTCGATCTCCGTCTCGGCCAGCGCGAGCGCGGCGGTCGCGGAGCCGATGTTCTCGGGGTAGCCCTCCAGAACCTTCAGGTAGTAGCTCCGGGCGGTCGCCTTCCTGTCCAGTTTGTTTGCGTACATGTCGGCGAGCATCAACCAGATGCCCGGGCGATTCGCGTCGTGGCCGTAGTCGCGGTCCAGCTCCTCGTAGGCAGCCACGGCGTCGACCCACCGCTCCTCCATGAGGAACGTCTCGGCCCGGAAGCTCATTGCCAGCTCGGCCGTCGGGCTGCCCGGCCACTTCGCGACGCAGCTCTCGTAGTAGTCCCTGGACCGCCCGAACCACTCGCGACCTCGGTCTTCGTCTCCGCGCGAGATGTAACCGGAGGCGACTCTGATCGGTGCACGCAGGATCCGGGCGTCCGGGACCGCGGTCCCGGATCTGGCGGGTGGCCAGTCGGACATGAGAGCTTCGTACACCTCGACGGCGTCGTCCCACTCGCCCCTGTGCTCTCTGATCGCGGCCATGGAAATGGTCGACTCCACCACGAGGTCCCGGTCGTAAGAGTACCCGCTCCTCACCGACGCGTAGAGGCGGATGGCCTTGTCCGTGTCCCCTGCCTGCGCGGCCATGTCCGCAAGCTCCATCGCGCTCCGAGCCGCTATCGCCGCGACATCGATCTCCGCCTGAGACAGCGACGATGCGTCCGACGGAGGCGGGAATCTGTCGACTATCTCTCCGTAGGTATCGGCAACACGGGCCTTCATTTCG
>JBDRTQ010000226.1:0-3857 GCA_043823885.1 Candidatus Eiseniibacteriota bacterium
CCGCATCGCGTCCACCATCACCTCGAATGACGAATGGTGCTCCCGCGGACGGATCCACGTCTCGAACGGGAACCGCGCGGCGAACGGGGCCAGCGTGAGGAAGCTCTCGTTCTCGCAGATGATGCGCGTCTTCGTCCACGCTTCCTGGGCGACGATGTCGCAGAAGACGCACCTCTCCTTGTAGGCGTAGTACTTCTTGCTTCCGGCCAGCTCCTCGGTCAGCCGCTTGGGCAGAATCGGCAGAGCTATCAGCTGGGAGTGAGGGTGCTGGAGTGACGCCCCCGCGGCGCTTCCGCTGTTGCGGAAGGCCTGGATGTACCTGAACCTGCTGTCCCCCTGAAGGTCGAGCATCCGCTGCTGCATGGCCTTGATGACGAGAGCCACGTGGTCGGTCGGGAGATCGGCGAACCGCCGGTCATGTTCCGGCGTTTCGATGATTACCTCGTGAGCACCGACGCCGTTCATCTTGTCGTACATCCCCTCGCCCGCCCTGTCCAGGTCGCCCTCGATGGACAGCGCCGGGAACTTGTTAGGCACCACCCTGACCTTCCACCCGGGCGTGTCCGGCGCGGTGCCGGGGTCTCGGTACGCCATCACCTCGGGGGGGGTCTTGTCCTCGTTGCCCTCGTCGAACGGGCAGAAACCGCTCTTTCTGTCCTCGGGTTCGGTCGCGAAATCGGTCGGTCGCTTCCCGCGCTCGGTAGCGATTATGACCCAACGTCCGAGTACCGGGTCTTTTCTCAGCTGCGGCATGCTCTTCCTTTTGATGGCCGTTCGTACGCGTTCGTAACTCAAGCAGCGGTCGCCGACGCGATGTGTGCCGGGCCGCCGGCGCGTCGAAACAACAATCGGTACCAGACAGACGGCCCCGAGTCAAGGCACGGCGTGTCGTTACCGCCCGGGAGCGCCCTCCGGCTCAGACCGAGAAACGCTCGCGAGCCCGCAGGGCTAGGTCTCGTCCCTTGACCGGAGGTCGTCCACGATCCGCCGGACGTCGCGCGCCCTGTCCTTCGGAATGACCAGAGTTGCGTCGGGCGTCCTGACGACCACGACTCCGCTCATTCCCAGAACCGCCACTGTCCCGCTCTCGGCGTAGACGATGCAGTCGCTCGAATCGATGACCAGCGCGTCGCCCCGCACCGTGTTCCCGGCGTCGTCGCCCGACCATATCCTCGCAACGGCAGGCCACGCGCCCACGTCGTCCCAACCGAAGTCGGACGGGACCACGAGGACTCCGTCCGCCTTCTCCATGATGCCGTAGTCGACGGAGATCCCCTCCACCGACCCGTAGAATCGAACCAGCTCGTCGTCGAAGCCGGCATCGCCCGGACCATGCGTGACGTCCGACAGCGCCTCGGCGACGTTCGGGAGATGTCTCTCCACCTCAGCGAGGAAGACGTCGGCGCGCCACACGAACATCCCGCTGTTCCAGTAGTACCCGCCGTCCTCTATGTACTCCTCCGCCCGTTCGCGGTCCGGCTTCTCCTCGAACGACGCAACCTCGAGGACTCCGGGAATCCCGCATACGGCTCCGGCCCGGATGTAGCCGTACTCCGTCTCGGGGCTCGTCGGACGTATGCCCAGGGTAACGAGCGCCCGCTTCGTCTCCGCCGCGCCTGCCGCGAGACCAATGGCGGCGCGGAACGCTTCATCATCACCGATCACGTGGTCGGCGGGAAGCACGACCATGACGGCGTCCGGATCAGCGGTCACGAGCAGCTTCGCCGCAAGCGCTATGGCCGGGGCGGTGTTCCTGCCCGCGGGCTCTCCGATGATCCTGTGCGCCGGGATCGGCTTGAGCTCGTGCGCCATCCTGTCCTTGAGCGCTGCGCTCGTCATCACGAGCGCGTCCGGAAGCGACACGATGGGCGCTATGCGCCTGAGCGTGTTCCCGACCAGGGTGGAATCCCCCGTGAGATCGAGGAGTTGCTTGGGTCTGGCCCGGGTGCTCATGGGCCAGAGTCTCTCTCCCCACCCTCCTGCAAGTATCACGGCGTAGATCATCGGGCGATTCCCCCGTCCCTTCAGTGCGACCTGTCGAGGCAGTAGGCGGCGATGTCGTCGAGCACGGCGGTGTCCCCGTCGAGGTCGGTCAGTGCATCGCGGGCCTGCGAGATCAGGCTTGCCGCCGAGCGCCTCGCGGCATCAACGCCCTGGATCGTGACGAAGGACGCCTTGTCAACGTCCTTGCGGACGTCCTTCCCGATGGCCTCGGCATCACCGACGGCGTCGAGAATGTCATCGACGATCTGATACGCCAGCCCGAGCTTGCCCGCGTACTGCTTGAGCGCGGCCAGGCCTTCCGGCGCAGCGCCGAGCAGCGTTCCTCCGAGCGTGGCGGCCACGACGAACAGAGCCCCTGTCTTGCGCGACTGGATGTACTCCAGCGTCTCCATGTCGACGGCGGGGCGCCCGGCGACTTCGAGATCGACGTGCTGCCCACCGACCATGCCGTAGGACCCGACGGCCGTCGCGAGGTCCCGAACGGCCCGGGCCAGCATCGGACCGCTCGCGCCTACGTCGACTCCGTTGTCCGCCACGAGCTTGAACGCGTGCATCAGAAGCGCGTCGGCGGCGAGGATGCCCGTGGCCACACCGAAGGCCCCGTGGGTGGTCGGGCGGCCGCGGCGCGTCTTTGCGTCGTCCATCGACGGCAGGTCATCGAGCACGAGCGAACAACAGTGCACGTACTCGACGGAACAGGCCGCCTTCACGACTTTCGCTCGATCGTGCCCGAGCGCACGTGTCGCGGCGAGCGCGATGATGGGTCTCAGCCGCTTGCCTCCGTCCAGGACGGAGTATCTTATTGCCTCGTGGATCCGCTCGGGGTATTCGCCTTCCGCCGGAAGGTGCCGCTCAAGCTCACCCTCGACGTGAAGACGTTCCTGTTCGAGCGCGGTGGCGATGTCCAAGATCTCCTGCTCCTCGACGTGCGCGGTGGCGCGCTCTAGAAACCTCTGAGCATCGTGTAGTAGATGGCCTCTGTGTGAAGTGTGACTCCGTCCCAATCGTAGGTCTCGAGCACGTGACGCCTGGCTCTGTCGCCGATCGCGTGACACTTGTCCGGGTTCTCGAGCAACCCCGCGAGCTTGCTGGCGAGGTCGTCGATGTCGCCCCGCCGGAACGTGGCGCCGCAGTCCCCGATGACCTCGAGGTTCTCGGGAATGTCGCTCGTCAGGCAGCAGTTGCCGAAACTCATCGCCTCAAGGAGCGCAATGGGAAGACCCTCGAGGTCGGAAGGAAGCACGAACACGCGCGCGTTCGAGTAGAGCTCGTCGAGCACGTCCCCGTAGACGTACCCGAGGAAGCGGACGCGGTCGCCGCCTTTCTCGTGCAGGCTGTCGACGTAGTCGGTGGAAAAACTCGTCCCACCGGCCACCACGAGTTCCATGTCGGTGTCCATTTTCGCGTAAGCGTCCAGAAGGTAGTGCGCCCCCTTCTCGGGAACGAGCCGCCCGACGAAGAGGATATAGTTCCCCGGGTCCAGTCCCATCTCGGTTATCTTCTCGGCCTTACGCACGTGAGGGAGGACCGTCCCGTTCGGTATGTACGTGACGTAGCGGTTGTGCACCTTGCGGAAGTGTTCGCGCAGCGCCTTGGACACGACGATGGTCCTGTCGGGGTAGTTGGCAGACGTGTACTCGCAGCGCTTGAGCACCCACGTGGCGAACGAACCCCACTTCTCCCGCTGCCAGTCGAGCCCGTGGACGGTCACCAGTGTCCGCGCGCCACGAAGCCGCGGCAGGTTGGCGAACAGCGACGGTCCGAGCGCGTGGAAGTGCACGATGTCGTAGTCCTTGGCCAGGATGTGCGGCAGCGCCAGGGCGCAGTGTGTCGCCGTGTCCAGATGCTTGGTG
>JBDRTQ010000227.1:0-8706 GCA_043823885.1 Candidatus Eiseniibacteriota bacterium
AGCCGTCGACCGTCTCGTTCTCGAGGACATCCACAATCAAGGTCTCATCGCCGTAGCCGAAGACGTCGAAGGTGAGGGTCCACGCGCCGACCGGCAACATGAACTGGAAGTTCCCGCCGGCGTCGGTGACACGGCTGGTCGGCCGATCGACCACGCCGACCTGCACGCCCTCAAGCGGCAGACCCGTGGCGAGGTCGGTGACCGTCCCGCTAACGGTGCCAAGACCACCCATGACGCCCAGGACCGCTTCATAAGCATCGATGAAGCCGTGACCGTAGGTGTTGTCCTCACCGGCGACACCCTTGTCGATAGCGGTGTCCATCAACACCTGCTTTATGGTCTCTACGTCGAGGTCCGGATTCGCAGCGCACATCAGGGCGACCACACCGGCCACGTGCGGACCGGCCATCGAGGTGCCGCTCAGGTTCGTGTAGCCGCCGCCCGGCCACGAGCTGTAGATGTTGGAACCCGGTGCACAGACCTCGGGCTTCATTGCGTAGGGGCCGCCGCAGTTGCTCGGTCCGCGGCTCGAGAAATCGCTGATTGCATACGGCGCGAAGTACTGGGTCGAACCGACGCTGAACGCGTTGTACGGGCTGTCGGCACGGTCGGCAGGCGAACGCAGCGATCCGGAGGCCGGCCCCTCGTTGCCGGCGGACCAGGTCAGCACCACGCCCGCGGCCTCGCAGTTGTCCATGGCCGTCCACCAGTAGCTGAAGCAGTCGGGGTATCCGAGCGGCTCGTATGTGCCCCAGCTGTTCTGGACCACGCACGGCACATCGTCGGTCGTCAGAGGATTGCCGTCCGGGTCAGCAAACCACTCCAGGGACGCGATGACATCGTTGTCAAACTCCGAGCTCACGCCCTGGTCGATCGAGTTCGCGGCTATCCACAGTGCACCCGGCGCTACGCCGATCGTGTCGTCCGGCGCCAGACCGGTAACGGTGCCCATGACGTGGGTCCCGTGGCCGCCGTTGTCAATCGGGAAGTTCGGACTACCCTGGCCGGAGTTGTCGAGCCAGCAGGCACTTGGGTCGGCAAACAACCCACGCCAGCGAGCGGACAGCGCCGGGTGCGTCCCGTCGACGCCGGTGTCCATGATACCGACTACGGCGCCCGTGCCGTCGATGCCGAGCTCTCGCCAGACTTGTGGGGCCTTGATGGCCTCGATGCCCGGCGCCATGCCGATACCGCGGTGACCGTTCGGAGGGGTGGCTTTCTCATCGTAGATCGGCTCGATCAGTTCGACCTGCAGATCCGGCTCGATCACTTCCACGTCGTCGCGCAGCGCGAGTTCGCGGATGGCGTCGACCGTTCCGACGACCACGACCGAGTTGATCAGCCAGTGAGGCGTGTATCCGCGAATCCCACCGTCGCTCAGACGTGCATCCAGATAATCGGTCAGCGCGTCCTGCGAGCGATGAGCGGCATCCTGGAGAGCCCCCAGCACGGCTTCGTGCCGCTGCTGCCGGGTGACCCGACTGTCGTGCAACTGCCGGTTCATGGTGTCGATGTCGGCCTGATCGCTCAGGACGACGAGGACCTTCACCTCGTCATCCCCGCCCAGCAACTGCATCTGCGATTCCAGTCCGGGCGCGATGACGCCGGCCCACGCGGTGCCGGCGAGCAGGAATACGGCAACCAGAAGGACCGCTGAAAGAGCCTTCTTCATGAGCAACTTCCCTTCCCGGCGTTCGTGACGCCGTCCAATGTGTCCCCAGCCCCGCAGTTCGGCCCCAATCTCGCCGGCCGGGACCAGACAAGCGGCCGCCGGACCTCAGGACCGGCGGCACTCAGCCGTGGGGCGCGGGACGTCCCGATCACAGACCACCGCGCGCCCGACGTTCTCGATAACTTGCTTGCCATAATACGCGATTTCCACCGAAAAATCAAGAGTGGAGGCACCTTGACAGCCAATCGGCTCGCGTGCAGGGAGACTGCAGGGGGGGGGAGCCGGGGCACAAGGGGGTGCGCCTCGGGGGTGCGCCTCGGCCGCCCCCCTATACGCAGCGAGAGGGGAGCCGAGGCCCGGCGGTGTGCCGGTTCCCTTCTCCCCTCTCATCCTGGATGGAAGCCGTCGCAGGGGCGGCTCCCCCGGCCCCTTGCGGAACCGCTCGAGGACGTCAGCCGCAGACGCCAACTCAACCCGTGACTCAACCGAGAAACGGATGCTCACACAACTACAGCAAAGTGGCGTTCTCTGTCAATGGAATTGTCCGACGTTGCCGGTCCTCTCGACCGCAGCGCCGAGGTTCGCTCCGGCCTGCCGGCGAGCGTGTCCCCGGCGGTCGGGCTACGGGGACGAGGCGATCGCATAGTCCGTGTAGAAGATGTGCATCATGCCGTGACGGCTGATGAGCGCCAGCTTGATGTCGATCTCGCCGGTGTGCCTGCGGAGGAGTCTGAAGCCCTCGGGCGTAGGCTCGAAGGCCTTGTCCAACTTGATCCTCTGGACCGGGAACGGTGGGTCCGCAACCTCGCCGATGATCCGAACCAGTCCCAGACTTCCGACCTCTACCCAGACCGTACCGTCGAAGTGCCTGGTGTCTCGCTCGATGGCCGTGACGGACAACCTGTAGCACCGGCGTCCCTCCATCTCCTCGACGCTCGCAAGAAGAGTGTCGTACTCGCTCGACGGGAGCTCCGGACCGACGAGACTGGAGAGCTGGTACTCCCCCACGGGATGGCCCAGGTTCCCGGAGAGTTCCTCCCGGCTCATCCCGTCCACCCTGTTGTAGTGGAGCACAGCCAGCGCGCGCTTCTCGCCGCCGTCCTTCGCGGGCTCGACCATCTCCTGCTCCACGCGCAGGGTCTCTATCGCCGCCATGGCGCGGCTGATGTTGGCGTTGTAGCCCTCGAGCACCTCCTCGAGACTCAGCAGCACCGTGGAATCCGCGCCGGCGGTCTCCGCGGATCGCGCGGCGGTGGGCGCACAGGCGGCGCACAGAATGGCCACCGTCGCCCAGCGCACTACGCGGGCGGAACGGGCCGCTCCGTGAGCGGTTGTGTAAAGAGGATCTCGCATGCACGTACTCTAGCCGCGCCGGCCGCACGTGTCAACAGCGGCACCCCGCGCTTGACGGGGCCGTTCGGGGATGCGCATACTCGAATTCCGGACACGAGCGCCGCGTCAGGTCTCAACGGAGACACGGACCATGACTGAGCGAAAACATCGCCACGCTACCGTCGCGGCATGGGGAATCATCCTGTGTGCCACGGCTCTTCACGCGGGCATGGTGATCGACCTTGCATCCGAGGCCGCGCCATCCATCCACGGCGCAGCCGCGGAGGACCAGTTCGGCTACTGCGTTGGCGCCGGCGACCTCGACGGCGACGGCAACCCAGAGCTCGTCGTCGGCGCGCCGGGACTCGCGGACAGCGCCGGCCGCCAGCACACGGGCGCGGTCCTGGTGTTCAGTCTCTCCGCTCTGGAAACGCTCTCGGTCAGTGCGCACGCCACGAACCTCGCCGAACGCACGATCTCCGGGAACGCCGACCACGGCAGATTCGGCTCCACGGTGGCCGTCGCCGACCTGGATGCCGACGGCTTCGACGACCTCGCCGTCGGCGCTCCGGCCGCCGGGGACGAGAGCAGCATCGCGCGGGGCGAAGTGTCGGTCTATTTCGGAGGCCCCGCGGGTCACACTCGCCCGGGAACGAATGAGTCGCCAGACGCAACCCTGACGGGCGCATCGTCGGGGGCGCGACTGGGCTCGTCCATGCTCGCCCGTGACATCGACGGTGATGGGGCCGCGGAGCTCATCGTCTCGGCGCCAGGCGGCGGCGGGACGGCGCGGGCACGACCAGGGGCTGTCTACGTGGTGCGGGGCGCGGCGCTCCGCTCCCTGCCCGAGGCCGCCGCCGTCTCCGATGTCGCGGCCTCCACCGTCGTCGGCGAGAAAGCGGGAGACGCGCTCACGGGATTGGCCGTAGCCGACACCGACGGAGACGGCGACCTCGAACTCGTCCTTGGGGCATGTCTGGCGGACGGCCCCGGCGCGGACCTCACCGACGCCGGGAAGCTCTACGTCGTCGCAGCGCGCGAGGTTCTGGGGCAGCCGCTGTTCCCCTTGTCGGGAGCGCACGCGCTCCCCGGTGTCACGGAGCGCGGGTTCCTCGGCCGGGTGATATCGGTCGGCGACATCGACTACGACGGCGTCGACGACCTGCTGTTCTCCGCCTACGCGTCGAAGGCGGGCGGGGACAAGCTCGAGGCGACGGGAGAAGCGTTCGTTCTCTTCGGGAACTCCGACGGCGGGAACGGTGGGGGCTGGACCGGCGCGCCGACGCTCGACGACGCTACCGTGCCGCGATTCACGGGTGGGACCGCATCAGACCTCTTCGGCCTCCCGGTTCTTCTGGCCGACGTAGATGGCGACGGCGCAGACGACATCATAGCCGCGTCGCAGTACGCGGATGGTCCCGACGATGAGCGAAACGCGTGCGGCGAGGTCTACGCTTACAGGGGAAGCCTGAGGTCGGTGATGGCGGCCAAGGCGGGGAGCACGGAACTCGCTGATATCACGATCTTCGGGGAGAACCCGGAAGACGCCATCGGAGGAGCGCTCCTCGTCATCGAGTTCTCGGAGGGCGGGCAGCCCGCGCTTCTGATAGGCGCTCCGAACGCGCCGGGCACCGGGGAGGACGGAGAGACCACCCCGCGCCGTGGGAAGCTGATACTGCTGTCGGTGGATTCGCTGTTGAGGTGAGGCTTCAGTCTCCACTGGTGAGGCGCCGGAGTCGCGCGCTCACAGGGGCGGCGCACCTCGGTCGCGCGCCCGACGGCTACTTCGACAGGATCTCGACCGTGTCGCCCGGACTCAGGACGTGGTCCAGACCAACCTCCTGTCCGTCGAAGCTCGCCGATGGTCCCCACACCCTGGCTTTTCGCGCACTGCCGGCAAGGTCCTTGTGTATCTGACCCGCGAGGTCCAGCACGTTCGCGCCCTCCGGAACGGCGTAGGCGAGAGGTTCTTCCTTCGAAACAGGATCGCGCGCGCCGACGACGATCCTGCCTATGAGTCCGCAGAACGCCTCGGCGACGGCCCGCTCACCCCCTCCCTGCAACGGAAACCCGAACACGGGCGCGCCTCCACCGAGCGCACGAAGGGACGCGAGTTCGCGCGGACCCGCGACGTCGGCTCGCGTCCCGATGAGCACGGCGGGGCCTTCGGCTCCCATTTCGGCGAGTTGACCGCGCAACGTGTCCAGGTGGAGTTCGTGGTCCGACGACAGGTCGACGACGATACAGAGGAACGTGGCGTTCAGACAGGCTTCCTTGAGCCCGGTCGCGTAGTGCACTTCATCGAGCGCGCCCTCCGGGAAGGGGGGCAGGTCGACGATCTCGAACTCGAAGCCTCCAGGAACGAACATCCCGACGTTCGGTGTCAGCGTGGTGTATGGATAGTCTGCGACCTCAGCATTGGCGCCGGTCAGCGCGTTCAGGACAGACGTCTTTCCAGCGTTCGGGAGACCGACGAGCGCTATTTGGGCGAGTCCGCGCTTCCTCACGGAGAACGGGTCATCCGGGGCGGCGTGCGACGCGAGTACCCTGGTGACCTTCGTGAGTTCCGCGGCCCTCCGCTCGAGCTTCTTCCGAAGCTCCTGATACGGCCCCTTGTACTCGGGCCAGTCGACGAGGTAGCCCTCCAGGAGACGCAGCTCTTCCTTCGGCGGCCTGCCCTTGCACTCGCTCTTTATCTTGACCCAGAGGTCCTTGTGAGACATCGGCATGGGATTCTCTCCGCGGGACGTGCTCCTCGCGTCCCGCCATCTATCGCGCTCCGCTCTTCACCTTCTTGTCGACGTTGAAAACGGTCCAGTAGCAGCCCTCTGCGTTCACTGCCTCTTCCTCGCTGAAACCTCCCCGCTTCATCACACGGACGACGAAGGCATCCGCGTCACGCTCCTGGTTTCGCTTGTCCGCCTTGGCGAGGTAGTAGTGCCCCCACTCGTGGGCGGCGAGGTACCACGCCGCGAGCACGCACGACTCCGGATCCCGATCGAGCAGGTGATAGAGGTTGTGGATGAACCCGAAATCGTAGACGGGAACCACGGCCTTGTATTCGTCGCCGGTCAGCGTGACCTGGCCGCCGGTCGTGTCCCAGTGGCGCAGCCTCAGGGAGCGCGACGAGTATCCGCTTCCGATCCGAAGCGCCTTGTAGACCAGGGAGCCTGTCTGGCTGTGTACCGTGGCCATGTAGCGAAAGCCCGAGCGGACCTTCCGGGCCCACTCGACCTCGCTCTTGAGCTTGATGCTCATCGAGGGCCCTCCTCGCGAACATGATAGCACATCGAGGGGACAGCCCGGGAGCCGCGGCTTCGCCGCCCTGGAGCCCGCCGTCGCGAGCGAGCTCGGCCCGCGCCGACCTGTCTGGTACAAGAAAGAGGGCGGCAAATCGCTGCCGCCCTCTCTTGAATCCAGCACTCGGTCACACCTACTTCAACATGATGAGCTTGCCGCTTGCCGTGAGACCGTCGATGTCGAGCTTGGCGAAGTAGACGCCCGAGGCGACGCTCTCGCCGGCGTTGTCGAACCCGTCCCACACAGCAAAGCCCGCGCCGCCGTTGAGGCGCTCGTGGACGAGCGTGCGGATCTCGCGACCGTTGACGTCGTAGATGGCTATGTCAACCAGACCGCCGCCGGTCGGGACCGAGTAGGCGATCGAAGTCGTCTCGGCGAACGGATTGGGACTCGCCGTCTTGAGACCGAACGCGAAAGTTTCGCCGTCGACGCCTGTCGCGACCTCGTCGGCGCCGTAGGAGTAGGACATGTCGTTCGTGCCACGGTCGGTGTTGGCCACGACCATACCGACCAGCAACATGCTGTCCCAACCCTCGACCGTTATCGAGCCGATGCCCCAGGGGTTCAGCTCGATCTCACCGTACTCGTGGTAGGCCCCGCCCGAGCCGCGGTAGTTCAGGCGGACGGCGTTCGCGACCGACAGAAGAGACGGGCCGTCGTATTCGATGAGGAGTCCGTCATCCCCGCCGGCGGGGTTGTTGAACTGGATGTAGTTGCAGCCGTAGTGGTCCGGCTCCCAGGTGGGGGTCGGGCCTCCTATGACCGTCGGATACGAGTTGTGGCCGCGCATCACGGCCGAGGTGATCCAGGCACCGCCCTCTTCGTAGTGGGTCCCGTCGTCTCTGCTGCCCGTGAACCACGTCCAGACGGCGAATTCCTCGAAGGCCTCTTCCATGCTCGACCCGTGGGTGCCCAGCACCACGTTCAGCATGTCGAGCGTCTGTCCGGAGCCTTCCATCTGCCACCAGTTGTCGACGACGATGCCACTGCCGAAGTTCTCTGCCAGGAAGAAGTTCCACACGCACGAGCCGTACCACCTGAGATTGCCGTCGTGGTAGTCGAGCGACCAGTAGAGCGTGTTCAGGAAGGACGGGAGGTAGTTGCGGTAGTCGTTGATGTCGTCGTAGACGATGTCCTCGATCCAGGTCGAGGTCGCTTCCTTGTACCACGTGCTCTCGTTGATGTCGTGCGCGGCCTGGCAGGCGTGACTGAACTCGTGGGCGACCGTGACCTTCATCGGATCGGTCGGGTCGGGGTAGCCGAAACCCGAGTAGTTGTTGTCGATGACGACGTAGCTCGTCGCAGCGTTCGCCGGGTACCCGGGGCCGGAGTAGTAGTAGCTGCCCTGGCAGTAACCGTAGAGGCCGGTGCCCAGCTCCTGCACGTAGATGTCATACTTGTCGTTGCCGCCGCCGCCGTCGGGGTCGCTACCGTCGGGAGGCGGTGCGCGGAAGCCCATCGCGGTGACCTCGGTTGCCCAGACAAGCTCGGCCGACGTCGCGATGGCATCGCGGTAGCTCGTGCTCAGGATCGCGTGCGTCCCGGAAGTGTCGTAGTGGATCCTGAAGTTCGTCGTCTCGATGTAGGTCTGCGTCGTCGGTCTGGCCCTCAGGCCTCGGATCTCCTCTGCCACCGCCTCCGGAAGGTCGGGCAGCGCGAGGCGGATCTCATCGTCCATCGGAGCCCCGCACTTGTCGATCTGCCCGCCGGCCAGGCCCTCACGGACCTTCCAGGGCGCGTAGAGCGCGTAGGCCTTCTGCAGGACCATCTCGTCGCGGCTGATGTCGCCCCGGTTGAACGCGTCCTCGATCACCGCAGCGGTCGTCATCTCTGCGGTCTCGAGCTTCGCAACGCCCGGAACCGCGAGAAGCGCGACGGCGACCACGGAAAGAAACAGAGCCACGGCCAGCTTACGCATGGTCAAGCCTCCTCGTCAAAGATGCACCTCCCCCGATACATTACCTGTCAGTCATGCATTCTAGCACAAGTTAACGCCAAGGTCAAGTAGCACGGCCAGGGAGCACGGCCAGGGACGCACGGCCAGGGATGTCAGGGATGTCGCCGGACCCGGACCGTGGGGCACCCGCCTTGACCCTCCCCCGAGCCGGGGCTATAGTTGGTCATATGGCTCAATTGCGAGGCAAGCGAGGCTTCCTCCCCTTCACGAAGCACCCCGGCATCCCGCTCTTCTCGATTCTCGGGATCAGAGTCGTCGCGCATTACAGCTGGTTCGCCATCGCCGCCCTTATCGTATGGGCGCTCACCGTGGGTTGGTTTCCCAGGGTCCTTCCCGGCAGGCCGCTGCTGCACTACGTCACGCTGGGCGTCATCACAGCATTCTTCTTCTTCGCCTCGGTGCTGGTTCACGAGCTCGCGCACAGCGTCGTCGCCGCCAGGAACGG
>JBDRTQ010000228.1:0-2398 GCA_043823885.1 Candidatus Eiseniibacteriota bacterium
TGCCGTCCTCAAGCCCCAGCGCGACGCCGAAGTCGTCCGTCGAACCGAACGACACCCAGTGCGACTGGGAATCGCCGTCGCGGCTGGCCATCGCGGCGACGGAGCCGCCCATGTCCACGCGCTCCTGGTAGATGAGACTGCCTTCGCTGCTTCCGAACCACCGCCGGTGATAGCGGTCGTAGAAGCGCACCGTCGAACTGACGATGAGATCGTGAGACGCAAGAACCTGCTCGTTGTAGGCGCGAAAGATGGCGACCTTTTTCTCGAGGGAAACTTCGCGCGGGTCGCTCTTCAGGTCGAGCTTGACGTCGTCCCGTACGGGCGCAACATCTGCCAGCTGGCTTCTGTCCTTGCCCACGAGCGTCGCCTGATCTATGGCGTGCTGCGCGAACTCGTCTATCCGGTCGACGCTGTTGAAGGACGCGAACCCCCACCCGCCCTTGTTGAGCGCGCGGACGTTGCCTCCGAAGTCGACCTTCTTGCCGAGGTCGGTCAGCTGCGGCCCGGTGAACTGGACCCTCGACTCCTCGGTCTCCTCAATGTGCACCTCGAGATAGTCGCACTGCGAGGAGAACTTCTTGAGCGTTTGCTCCAGTCGGTCCTTCATATCCGTCTCCCAGGGGGATCTAGTCGTCTTCCACGAGTGTTATTTTGTGACTCATCTCGACGATGTCGCGAAGCGAGCCGCCGACGGTGCAGTACTTGTCCTCGGAGAGACTGACTGCCTTCTCGACCTTGTCGAGCGAGAGTCCCTTCCCCTTGATGATGTACTCCACCTCTACCCCGGCGAACCTCGCGGGGTAACCCTCGGCCTTCGTGGCCCTCACGATGACTTCCATGTCCTCGACGGGCTCACGCATCTTCTTCAGGATCTCAACGGTGTCGCTGCCCGTGCAGCCGGCGAGCCCCCAGAGCACGAGCTCCGCGGGGCGGAAGCCGTCGCCGTCACCGCCCACTTCCTTACTCCAGTCCATCCTGACGGTGCGGCCCCCTCCGTCCTTGCCCTCGAACTTCCATCCCCCGATCCACTTCGCCTTGACCTCGAACAACAGTGCCTCCTTGGAATCAAGTCCGTGGTGTCGCGCGTTCCCACCTGCTACCAGGAGGGGATCCTGTATGCGATGCCGATGGTCACGGACGCACAGTTCCCGCTCAGGGGATCGTCGAGCGCGCCCTCTTCCAGCCCGACGGTGTGGTGTCCGTAACCCCCGTGCGTGTAATCGGCCCGAAGGAAGGCGCCCCACGCGCTGCTGTGAATGTAGTCGACGCCGAGCGTGACGTATGCGCCGTAGCCGGTCAGCCGCTCGAACGGGTCGGATGAGTCGTAGCTCACGTCTCGCTCCAGGGTGATCTTCGCCCACCCGGCGCCGACGAACGGCTGGAATCGATACTCCTCGAAGAAGCTGTACCTGGCGCCGACCTTGATGACGTCGAGGTCCCACTCGCTCTTCTCTTCGTCCTCGCCGACGGCGTGATTTGTCTGGAGCATCCGCCCTTCGACCGCGATGTTGTCGGACACGCCCCACATCAGCCCGAATCCGAGGCCGACGCCCTCGGTGACGTCGAACTCCTCTCTGTATCCCGCGCCGGTGGCGTACGTCACGCGCGGGAACTCCGCCCAGATCTCGGCTCCCCTGCGGCCGTAGCGCGTCGACCTCCAACCCTGGCCGGGTCGTGCGGCCGATGCCTCCAGAGCCGTTGCGGCGAGGAAGAGCGCCGCCAGCACCATCGCGGCGGCGAACAGCAATTGGCTATTCTTCGGTCTCATTCGTGATCCACTCCCCGTAGTCCTCTGACACGCGCGCGATGCCGACCGTTACGACCTCGGGCACCTCGTAGGGATGCCTCTCGATGATCCACTGCTCGAGTGAGGCCGCCAGAGAGCGCTTCGTCTTGAAGACGCACAGCCACTCTTCCGCCTCCTCCATGGCCCCGTTCCACCAGTAGGTGCTGCTGACGGGCCCCACGAGTTGTCCGCAGGCCGCGAGCCGGCGCCCTACCGCTTCGCGGATCAGTTCCTCCGCGACCTGTCGGTCGTCGAGCGTCGTCTGGATTTGAACGAACTCGTGCGGCATGGACCGTGGCGTCACGTCGCGTGCCTCAGCGTATGTGAGAGGGAGCACCGGTCGGGCACACTAGACAAGTATATACCTCAGGACAAACAGAGCGGCAAGCAAATACACCAACCAATGGACGTCCCGCGCCCGTCCCGAGAACGTCTTGATGAGAGGGTAGCTGATGAAGCCGATCGCCAGCCCGTGGGCGATGCTCGAGGTCAGGGGCATGATGATGAGCGTCAGGAAGGCCGGTATGGCCTCCGAGTACTCATCCCACTCGATACCGGTGATGCACTTCATCATCATGCACCCGACGATGACGAGCGCCGGCGCCGTCACGG
>JBDRTQ010000229.1:0-2829 GCA_043823885.1 Candidatus Eiseniibacteriota bacterium
GCTGATGGAAGAAGCTCGATGCTAACTCCCACTCCCACGCGGTGTCAACTGCGGGAAAGCGTCCGGAGAATCGCTCGCCGCAGACGCGGACGGCGTCGTGAGCGGGTGGCCGCCGCACCGGCTGCGCGTCGTCGTGCAACGCACGCCGCTGTCTCACCCCGGAGACGGTCGTCCTCGTCCGGCGACGTCGGCGGTCGGGAGCGTGCGTGTCTGCTTTGTCCCCGCTCGTCAGAAGTGGCCTGTCGTCGGAAGAGCGGGCGACGCATTATTCTCTTTGACTCCTGGAGACGCGTTGCTAGTATTCTACCCGTTCAGACGCAACGCCTCGCGACACATCTCGAAGGAGCTACGACGTGGGCACCTGTCCTGAATGCGAGTGTGAGTTCGAAGACCCTATCGAGGTCTGCCCGCACTGCAACGTACCTCTGGTTGCGAGAGAAGAACAGGTCGGCCAGAGCGAAGAGGATGACGTTGACGGGGACCTTCCCGCTGAAGGTCTTGTTGTCATAGAGGCCACGGACGACGACGACCGCATCGGCGAACTGAGAGAGTTGCTGGAGGAGAGTGGGATACCATGCTTCCTCAGCAACGAACTCTCCCCGACCGAGCAGCCCCCGGACGAGACGAAGGTGCTCATCCCCAAAGAGATGGCCGGGGACGCGCGGAAGTTGATCCGCGATTTTTCCTGCTGACCGGCACGCCGCAACCGGGCTCGTCTCTCGCGCACGGTCGCGCCTACCTCTTGTATCCGATGGTCCGCAAGAAATCCCTGCGCGCCTTGACGTCGTCCTGTCCCTCGACACCCTTCGGGCTCTCGCCATCTATGACGCCCAGGATGCCCCTGCCCTGCTCCGCCTCGACGACGATCGCCTGGACGCGGTTGGCCGTCGCGCAATAGATGTGGCACACCTCGGGGCAGGCCTTGACCGCATTGAGCACGTTGATGGGGAAGCCGTCCGTCATGACAACGACGAAGCTGTGCCCGGCCCCCACGTCGCCGGCGATCTTCACCGCGGCCGCCTTGAGATCCTCGTCGTTCCCGTCGAAGCGGATCAGGCACGGACCGGACGCCTCGCAGAACGCGACGCCGAACTTCATGCCCGGCGCCGAACTCACGAGAACCTCATAGAGATCTTCGACCGTCTTGATGAAGTGACTCTGCCCGAGGATGACGTTCGCGCCCTCGGGGAACGCGATGGGGACGCACCTGGTTTCCATCTTCGTACCTCCTCTCCGATTCAACGCGCCGATTGTACACGCTCGCCGGCGCACTGTCACGCGGACGCGAGTCTTCGGTTGCCAGCGCGCGTCGCAGAGTCTAGACTGTGCTGCGCGTTTCGAACCCAAACGGATGGAGAACGACATGCGCGTCCTCTACATATCGGAAGTGCAATGGCTGTCCCAGGTCTCACGGAAGCATCAGCTAGTCAGCCGGCTCCCCGACGACTGGGACGTTCTCTTTCTCTCCCCGATCAACACCAGCGCGAATGAGAACAGCTTCAGGGAGAGAGCTGACGCCCGCCACACGAACGTCCGATACGCCTCTATCCCACTGCCGAAACCCGACTCGAATCTCGCTCCGGTGCGGGCGGTCACTGGTATCCTGTCTCACACGGGAGGGCGCGCGCTTCTGTCGAGGGTGCGAACCTTCGAACCCGACGTGGTGGTCTGTTCGTACATCTGGGCCGCCCCTGTCGTCCCCCGCATCAGGGCACTCGGGATTCCCGTCGTCTACGACTGCAACGACCTTCACCCGCAGTTCTACCCCGCGTGTCCGGACGCGGCGGAAAGCGCGTTCCGGAGCCTGATCGCCGGCGCCACCGAGGTCGTGTCGTCGTCCGGCCGTCTGCGCGAGGTGTGTGGCCGCGGAACGGTTCTGGGGAACGGAGTCGACCTGGCGACCTTCACGGGGCGACGCGACGGCCCTCTCCCGGCGTTGATAGCGCAGAGCCCCCTGGGCGACGGCGAGAGGCTGGTCGCGTACGTGGGATCGGTAGACGACCGGGTGGACTTCGACATACTCGAGGCGCTGACGGGCGCTGTGTCCGCCCTCGAGACGAGAACGGGCGTGGTCTGCGTGGGAAGGGTGTTCGCGGGAGTCCGCGACAGGGCCGAGGCTCTCGCCGGGAAATACGGCGACCATATTCTCTTCACGGGTCGCGTCCCCTACGACGAGCTGCCCGATTATCTGTCCCGCTCTTCGGTCGGCATAGCGCCGTTCGTGCTGGACGAGAGGACGCGGGCCATCAACCCCAACAAGCTCTACATGTACGCGGCGATGGAACAGAACATCGTGTCGACCCCTTTCTCCGCGGACATAGCGGAACACGAGGGTCTCATCTTCATCGCGAGCGGTGCGGACGCGTTCGCACGGTCCGTAATAGAAGCGCTCGGCGACGAAGAACGCCGCCGAGCTGTGCGAGATCGCATCGCCGTCCCCAACAGCTGGGACGAGCGGGCCCGAGCGTTTCAGAAGATCCTCGCCCGGATAGCAAGCGAGGGACGCGGGGAGGCCTGAATCTCCCTGCGTCCCCACGCGTCGCGGGAACCCCACATCACAACGCCTCAAACGCCCCAGGTTCCCTGCCGATCGGATGCCCCTACTCGCCCTCCGTCGTCCCGGACTCGCCGACCACGACCCGCCCCCTTGACTGCGCCGCGTCCGCGCCCTTGAGAGCGCCGCCGTCGATCTCCGCACCGGACCCGGTGTCTTCCGCCTCGCGTCCCATGTAGGGCATGAGGTAGAAGGTCAGCATCTCCGACGGGTAGTAGTAGGACAGCTCTATGTCGTAACCCTCGGACGAGTACCCGGGGGCGTAGACAATGACT
>JBDRTQ010000230.1:0-3529 GCA_043823885.1 Candidatus Eiseniibacteriota bacterium
TGAGCAGGAACACGCAGAACGCGATGATGAGGAAGCTGACGATGCTCAGTATGAACAGACCCCAGTTGAGCGTGACGGCTCCTGCCTGCTGCGCATCGACGAGCGTCGCGTATGGGCCGGCGGCCTCTCCAGGCTTCAGGACCGCGAACAGGTTCGTGAAGTCGACCTTGCCCAGTAAGAGGCCGATGGGCGGCATTATCACGTCCTTGACCAGCGACTGGACGATCGAGCCGAACGCCGCGCCGATGATGATACCGACGGCCATGTCGACGACGTTGCCGCGCATGATGAACGCCTTGAAATCCTTGATCACGACTGCCTCCTTCTCCGTGACCGGTCCGGGCGTCGCGGCCTCTTCCGCGCGTCCGTCACCGGTTGTCCCCCCAGCTGCTGACATCCCTGCGTCAGCAAGATCTTCCAGCGCGCCCTTACTCAGGTCGCGCGTCCGCGTGGGGCTCCTGTCAAGGCCGCCGACGGTATTCTCTCCCTAACGAATTGCAGGAAATGCCCCCACTGCCTATCACGGCCAGAGAGAGGCTGTCAAGCCCGGTGTGTGCCCGGTGTGTGCCCCCGCAGGCGGCCCGGACCGGGGCAATTGACCTTGACACCCGCTCACCGCCGGCAATAACATAACGGCGACTGAAAGCCGCTCTGCGGCCGTTCTACGCGCCTGTCCGGTGACCCAGCCCTCAGGGCTGACAACGTGGGGTACGGAAGCATGCTCGCCTTCGCGGTGACCGCTGCTGGTGTTGCTCCGTGGGCGCCGGCACTTCCCGTTTCGTTGACCGCGGCGGCGCTCATTCTGGGACTCGCGCTGGGCTGGCTGTCCGGGAAGGCCAAGAGGCAGCGGGACAGGCACAAGAGCAGCGAGATCACCAAGAGCAAGCTCCAGCTCCAGGCGATATTCGACGGCATCACCGACGGGCTCATCATCGTGGACACCGACTTCACGGTTAAGGCCATCAACAAGGCCGAGGCCGCGTTCCTGGGCAGCACGCCTAAGGATCTGGTGGGGAGGCCGTGCTACGAGATCTACTGCAGGGGGGACGCCGCCTGCGAGACGTGTCCGGCTCACGAGACCTTCGCGACAGGCAAGCCCGTGCTCATCTCCAAGATCGAACACCAGTCCGGGTATCATCGCAAGGGCGTGGACGTCTACACGTTCCCGGTCCGGGACGAGAACGGCGTGACCGTCCAGGCCATCCAGTACATCAAGGACGTCACGGATCGCCTCAAGCTCCAGAGCCAGCTTCGCGAGGTGGAGCAGATGACCGGCATCGGTCACATGGCGGCTAACGTGGCGCATGAGATAAGAAACCCGCTGATCGCGGTCGGTGGTTTCGCCCGGCAGCTTCACGAGGCGCTGGACGCCGACGATCCCAAGAGGGAGTACACGGGCATCATTCTGGAGGAGGTCACGCGACTCGAGCAGATCCTCCGCGAGCAGCTGACACTCGAGAGACATCTCCAGCCCGTGCTCGCACCGGTCGAGGTCAACCAGATCATCAAGGATGTCCGGAAGCTGCTTTCGCACGGCATGCTCTCGTCCCGGATCAGGATGATCGGGAATCTCGCGGACGGGTTGCCCGTCACGATGGGGGACGCCAACCAGCTCAAACAAGTGTTCCTCAACGTCGTCAGCAATTCGATCCAGTCGATGCCCGACGGTGGGACGATAGAGATCTCGAGCGAGCAATCGGGTCAGACTATAGTAGTGACGGTTCACGACAACGGTCCGGGCATTCCGAAGGAAATAATGAGCAAGATGTTCGTGCCGTTCTTCACGACAAGGAAGGCGGGGTCGGGGCTTGGAATGGCCGTGACCCGGCGGATCGTGGAGAACCACGGCGGCAGCGTGAGCGTCGACAGCGAGATAGGCAAGGGTACGACCGTCAGCATTTCGATACCGATAGTGAGAAGCACTCCCGAGGTTGAGCATCGGGCGCTCTACGGCGACTCGCCGGGCCCGGACGGCAGAGGAGAAGAGGAGGCGGGGGTGAGAGAAGCAGGGAAACGGGATACTCGCGCGGCAGAACATGGATCGACCGAAGGCACCGGAGGTTCCGAATGACGAAACTGCTGGTCGTCGATGACGAGAAGAACATCAGGAGACTCTACGAGACCGAACTTACGCGTGACGGCTACGACGTGACGACGGCCGAGAGCGCGGAGGAAGCGCTGGAGGCGCTGGAGACGTCAGAGCCGGACCTGGTCGTACTGGACATCAGGCTCGAGGGAATGGACGGCATCGACTGTTTGCGCAGCATCATGGAGACGCGGAGAGACCTACCGGTCATCCTGAACTCGGCCTACTCCACCTACAAGCAGGACTTCGCGTCGTGGATGGCCGACGCATACGTCGTGAAGTCGGCGGACCTCACCGAGCTCAAGGACAAGATCAAGGAAGTCCTCGAGAAGCGCGGCAAGGCCTGAGATGCGTTCCCGCGGGACGGCTGTGCTCGAACAGAGCCCGGCCGGATGCGCGCGAGACATGGAGCGCGGAGCGCCGCGCCGGAGAGTGCACGTGAAGCGCAGCCAGACGCACAAGGAACTCCTGGATGTCAGGAAGAGGCTGAGGTCGGCGCCGGACGACGTTGACGCGCTGTCCGAACTGGCGTCCGTCTACATGTCGTCGGGTCGTTCCGCGGACGCTGTCGTGGTACTGCAACAGCTTCTGGCCAAGCGACCGCGCGACGCCCAGGCGATGATCGATTGCGGCACCTGCTACCGCCGGCTGGGGCTGCTCGAGTCGGCGGCGACCGAGTTCGAGCGCGCGGCGAGGACGGTCCCGGGAAGCGCGCCCGCCCGCTACAACCTCGGGCGGGTCTACGATCTCATGGGTCGTTTCGAAGAAGCCGTCGCTCAGCACACGGCCGCCATCGAGTGCGCTCCGGATGACCCGGAGCCGCACTACCGCCTCGGCGTGACCTATGCTCGCAGGCAGGAGTTCGAGGAGGCCGTCAGGAGTTACGAACGAGCCATCGGAGTCGACTACGCCTGTGCGAAGGCCCACACCAATCTCGGCTACACGCTCGACCAGCTCGGCAGGACCGACGAGGCCATCCTGGAGTTCAAGAGAGCCATCGAGATCGATCCGGACAACGCGGAGCGCCATCTGAATCTCGGGGCCATCTACGGCGAGAAGGGGATGCTCCCCGAGGCGATAGACGAGTTCAGGTCCGCGTGCGCGATCGACCCCAGGAGCGCCGAAGGGCACTTCAACCTGGGCACGGCGCTTCTCGGGCGCAACCAGACCGACGAGGCCGCGGTCGAACTGGAGCTGGCGGTGAAGTACGCCGCCGACAACCCCGCGGCCCACTACAGGCTCGGCCTGGTCTACATCGGCAGAGGGAAGTTCGCGAAGGCCCTCGCGGAGTTCCAGCGCGTGGTGGCTCTCGAGGGGGAGACGGCCGACGCGTGCTTCCAGATGGGGCTCGCGCTTTCCTCGCTGGATCGCCTCGAGGACGCAGAGCGGTATCTCCAGAAGGCCGCTGGTGCCTCTCCCGACGACCCGAAGATCCACTATCAG
>JBDRTQ010000231.1:0-2867 GCA_043823885.1 Candidatus Eiseniibacteriota bacterium
CCGATCTCGTGACGGACGCGGCGGTACTGGCGGGCCTG
This sequence comes from Candidatus Eiseniibacteriota bacterium, assembly GCA_043823885.1. GTDB lineage: Bacteria > Joyebacterota > Joyebacteria > Joyebacterales > Joyebacteraceae > JALGZG01. The sequence goes on from JBDRTQ010000231.1 coordinate 39, forward strand.
CGCATTTCGTCGAAGCCGGCGGACGAAGATCACCACTATGGCCACAGGCGCGTGACCACGCTCGTGACCATGTTCGTCGGCGCCGCGCTTCTGGCAACGGCCGGTTGGATAGTCTACAATGCCATCGTCACATACGGCGAACCTCACGGGCGGGCTCTGGGCACGCTGCCCTTCTGGGTAGCGCTTCTGTCGATCGTGCCCAAGGAGTGGCTCTACCGCCTGACGATCAGGGTGGGGCGGGACGCGGGCGACATGTCGGTGATGGCCAACGCGTGGCACCATCGCACGGACGCCTTCACCTCGATGGCAGCGGCGGCGGGGCTTGCGGGAGTGGCGTTCGGCGGACCGGAGCTGGCCTTTCTAGACCATCTGACGGCGGTCGTCCTGTCCGCGTTCCTCGCCGTGACCGCATTCCGGTTCATCAGCGAGAGCGTGTCGGAGCTCATCGATGTCGCGCCCGATGCGGCAGTCAGGGAACGCATCGACCTGACCGTGAGGGAGACTCCGGGGGTAGTGGAGCATCACCGGCTGCGACTCCGCAAGATGGCCGGCTCGGTTGTGCTGGACGTTCACGTCCACGTGGACCCGAAGCTCAGCGTCGTCGACGGGCACGACATCGCGAGCGAGGTCAAGGAACGGCTTCTGGGCTGCGGCTGCAATGTGGTCGAGGCGATCGTGCACGTTGAGCCGGTCGAGGACGGTCCGAGCGGACCGTCCCGTTGACCGCCCCGCGGCGCTGAGCGGACCGCCGGGATGAGCGAGCCAATCAGGCGCGGCCGTGCCGCACAGAGACGAAGGGAATCCCATTGTCCTTCTGCACCGTTATCAACTGCATGGACGGGCGCGTTCAACTGCCCGTCATCACGTACCTTCAGGAGAACCTGGGCGTCAAGTACGTCGATAGTGTGACCGAGCCCGGTCCTGTGGGCATACTCGCGGAGCGCACCGACGCGCCGGCGGTCGACTCGATACTGAGGCGCGTGGCTATCTCGACGGGTGCCCACAACTCCAGCGCCGTGGCCGTGGTCGTCGTCGCGCATCACGACTGCGGGGGCAATCCCGCCGACGAGGCGACCCAGCGTGTGCAGCTCACGAAGGCGCTGGACTTCGTGTCGCAGAACGTTCCCGGCGTCCTGGTGCTGGGGCTCTGGGTGGACGGCAACTGGTCGGTCTCTGAGGCCGAGCGGCGTGAGCCGTCCGCGGCCGCATAGGGGAGGGTGTTGGCGCATGCACAGGCGTCGCGACGGGAGACCTCTGCGAACCAGGATAGTGGCCACGCTCGGCGGCCTCGCGCACGAAATGTACGACCCGTCGGGCACAGGGACGGCGTCGTTCGCGTCCAGTGGCTCCGACTGGGAGAAGTTTCTCGGGTGGTTCCGGGAGGGCGAGGACTACCTCATAGACGTGCTCAGGCTGAACATGTCCTTCTACGAGCCTGCCCCTGACGGCTCGCCCGACCCCGAATGCAAGGAACTCAAGATACTCGACTGGCTCAAGGTCAACCGGCAGACGCTTGAGGGCGTGGCCGTCCTTGGCGACCTGCCGGGACCGAAGCTCAGACTGATGGGTGTGGGCAGCGGCGAGTCGCACAGCGCGGGGGATCGGGTCACGTTGAAACTGGCTGGTGACTGCTCGACCCCGACCATCTGCGCCTACGGCCGGCCGGTTGCGGAGGAGGACGCCGGCATCGCTGGGAGGCTTGCTTCCTACCGTGATCGAGAGGAGCGGCCGCTCGTGTCGATAGGCGACGGAACGGCCACGCTCAAACTGATCGACGTGACGGACGACGCGATCGTGTGCGAGGCCATAGAGGACGGGCGTCTTTCCGAGCGCAAGGGCGTCACCTTCAAGGGGCTGTCTCTCGATCTCAGTACCTTCAGGGAGGACGATGAGCAAGCGGTGGATTTCCTGCTCGAGCACGGCATCGACTGGGACGAGCACCCGTGGGAGAGTACGAGCGCCGGTGGTTTCGTCGCGTTCATCGCCGTGTCGTTCGTTCGGAGCGCCGAGGACGTGGAGCGGGCGAAGCGTTACGTGGAGGACCGCGTGGCGGAACGACTGCGTCCACGGTTCGGGCATCTCGGAGAAGAGAAGCTCCGTCTCGAGGCGCGCAACTTCGCGCCCGCGATCATCGCCAAGATAGAGACGAGAGAGGCGACGGAGGATATAGAGCGCATCCTGGACGTGGCGGACGGCGCCATGGTCGCGCGCGGTGACCTCGCGTTGCAGATCGGGCCCCACAATGTCCCCGGCTTCCAGAAGAGGCTCATACGGCTCTGCAATCTGAGAGGGAAGCCGGTCATCACGGCCACGCAGATGCTGATATCGATGGTCAACGAGCCCGAACCCACAAGAGCCGAAGCGAGCGACGTGTTCAACGCCATCCTCGACGGGACCGACGCCGTCATGCTCTCCGATGAGACCGCGTCGGGGAAGTACCCCTTCCAGGCGGTGCGGACCATGATAGACATCGCCGAGGCCGCTGAGGTACACCTCGAGGGCACGCGGAGGTTCGGGCCTGTGGAGGACGCCGAGAGGCGGCGTCTGGTCGAGCGACGCACGCACGATCTCGTGCTGGACTCGGAGGCCGAGATGCCCAGGATGAAGGCGAGGCTCAAGGAGGCTCTCGAGCGTGCGGGCGAAGAGGGCGACGGCTGGCTCTCCGACATGTACGTCGAGAAGCTCGAGAGATGCCGCGCCCAGAAGATAACAGACGAGATATCGTCGGCCGCATGTTCGTTCTCCGCCAGCGGGGACGACTACCGCGCCATAGTCGCGCCCACTACTTCCGGTCGGACGATCCGGATGATCGCGCGATTCCGCCCGGAC
>JBDRTQ010000232.1:0-2032 GCA_043823885.1 Candidatus Eiseniibacteriota bacterium
GGTCCACACGTCGAACGACGTCCCCGGATCCGTCAGATACTGCTCCTGGGACGACTTGATGTACCCCGCGGTGTCTCGGGTCACCTGGATCCGTTGGTATTCGTGCTCGTCGGTGCCGTACAGCGAGCTGGCGCGCACCGCGCCGACCGCATCCAGCTCCCTGACCGCCACGCGGCCGTCGGCGTCTTTGTTGGCGATCCTGCGACCGTAGGCGTCGAAGGCGCGATACGAGGTGAGCATCTCTGCGCCGCCTGGCGACGCGAGCTGTGTAATCAGCGGCTGCCCGAAGTCGTCGAACCACGTCGTTGTTGTCCTCAAGGGGCTGTCGGGATCGTTGTCGAACGCCCGGGTCTCGGCAACACCTCCCCAGGGATGATAGAGAAACGCAACGCCTCGTTCGTCCGGGGAGACATATCCCGTCAGCCGGCTCTCGCCGTCGACCTCGTACGTCTCGAGCAGCATGGTCGGCGAGCACGTCCCGGCCGGATTCTCGGCCGGATCACACTGCTCAGAGGTTCGCAACCACATCAGGTCGCTCAGAGTCACCTGGCACGCGCCCTGCTCCAGCGCGAAGCAGCGCGCGTGCGCCGTGCCATCCGCGCCGCGGAACGTCCGCACGTGGAGCGCGTCGACGTCGATCCCCGACAGATCTTCGGTGATGAGGCGCCCGGCACCGTCATATGTGTACTCGTGGAGCGCTCCGTCCGGCCCCTGGTACGTGTCGACGCGGAAGTGATCGTCATACGTGTAGCTCGCTGTGGCGGCCCCCTCGAAGAAGATATAGGTGACTCTGCCCCCAGGCCCTCCGCGATAGTAGGTGGTGACGGACGTCTCCACACCCGATTCGCCCGGGAACCCTTCCTGTACGGTCGCGGCCGACAGGTTGATGGTCTCCGTCACCTGTACCAGGGGGCCGCCCTCGCTGTTGTCGCGAGTCGGACCGGGAAGTGTCGGCACTACGGTGTCAGGGAACTCGGGCCAGTCAATGGCCTGTAGGCTCGAAGCGTCCCACCGGTCGCTGTATGTGTACAGCGTGCTGTGCCCTGCCGTATCCGTCACCGTCGCAACGTCTCCGAAGCCGTTGTACTGGTAGGTCGTTGTGAAACTCGTGAGCTGCCCCCCCGCGATCTCGTGAGGCGGCTCGGTGACCGCCACCGCCAGCGGGCGTGCATAGCTGCTGCCGTCGCCATTTAGGTCCTCGTACACCGGAAGACTGCTCCACACCGAGTCGTCCACGACCCCGAACCAATCAAGGTAGTCTCGCGCGGCGGCCAGGCTCGCCTGGCTCTCCTGGTACTCGTAAACAATCTCGGTGGTTGCACCACGGGCGTCGGTCGCCGTGCGAACTTGATTCGTGAGCGGCTCGTAGGTGTAGAAAGCCGAGATAGAGGTTGGAAGGTTCTGATTGGACGGATCCGCCACCATTGGGATCAAGCCAAACTCAGAAGGAACGCTTCCAACGGCGCCGGGGTGTTGCGTCACCCGCACCAGGTTGCCACGCGACAGCGGGTTCGGGTTCTCCTGCGCATCGTCGTACTCGAAGTCGAACCATGAGCTAGCCGTTCCGCTGGTTCCGTTCGTGTCGACGTGCACAAAATGACGTTCCAGTGGAGCGCCGTCGCCATTGTAAGTCGTGGTCGTACCGAGGTAGCCGTTGGTCGAGCTCCTGGTCAGTTCTACAACCGAGGAGCCCAGGAAGTTGAGCCCCGTCCAGCGCGTTACCCCCGCCCGATCCACCGTTTTGGCAATCTTGCAGATGTCCAGTAGTGCTACGGTGCGCTCGTAGCGTCGATCGGTCAACACATCGAGAAGGTCCTGCAGCTCTGATCCCTCGGGGGCCCACGGTACGAAAATCTGCGTGCCTTGTTGAACGATGATCTGGTCCGTGCGGAAGTCTGGCACGTCTCTCCAAATCTTCGCACAGGTGGTGCCCGACAGCTGCGCTGGGCTGCCGGAGAGCGACAGGGCGGTCTCCATGGCGTTGAGCACCGTGTCATCCGGCGAGCTACCGGCACCGTTCCGGAACTGATCG
>JBDRTQ010000233.1:0-7150 GCA_043823885.1 Candidatus Eiseniibacteriota bacterium
TCAATCTCGGCTACGGCTTCTACCTGCAGCCACTGACGACCGACGAGCAGGCCAACGCCGACCGTCGGGCCGAGCTGACGAACGTGCTCTCGTCCGTGATGATAGAGGGCACTGACATACGCGCCTTCAGGGTCGACAACGTGGACAAGAGCGGAACGGGCGACGACTACGTGGAGGTCGACGCGGCCAAGGAACTGCTCGACCTGATCCCGCAGAACCCAAATGTGGTCACACCCGACGGGAGGTCCGTCAAGACGACCGACTTCCTGACCGCCTCGGAGTGGAGCGGAGCGCACGACTTCGACGGCATCATCGTTGTGAGCGGCGAACCGTTCACGAAGGGCGGATCCATCGAGGGCGCAGGCATACTCGACATCACGCCGACCGCTCTGGCGGCGCTTGGGCTGCCGGTGGCGAACGACATGGACGGCGTCCCCCTGGTCGGAACGATGACGTCGGAGTTCCTGTCGGCACACCCGATCACCGCCATCGAGACCTACGAGAGTGAGAAGAGGGAGAAGCAGGAGCACGGGAGCATGGAAACGATGTCCGAGGACCTCAAGGAGCGGCTGAGGTCGATCGGGTACATCGAGTAGCCGAACACCCCGCGCCGCGCCTGTTCCACTCGCCCAGTCGAACCGCCCACGATCCACATACGAGCGTCACGCCGGTCCGCGTCGGTGCACGTGAGATTCTGTGCTCCGCGCGTTCCGTTTGTGCATCTGAACACAAGGGACGGGATGTGTCCCGCGGAACATTGTCGAATGAGTGGCAGCCATGGAAGACAGCGAGCCCCTGCGCCTGTCGCGGCGGAGTCTCATCAGGGTTGAGAATCATGGCCAAATATGATAGAATGTGGGTACGAAGATACGGACTCACCCGGGCGGCCGGACGGCCGTCCGTCTGCGCAATGGAGGTAGTGATGCACGATTCCCGCAGAAACACTCGCCTGAGCGGCGGGATGCTGGCGGTCCTGGTGGCCACACTGGCGATGGCGGTCGCGGCAACCGGCGCCCCGCTCCGAGGCGAAGCCGTCACCATCCGTGAGCCAGACGGCTCTTCGGTCGAGCTCCGGGTCTGGGGCGACGAGTTCTACTCGGTCGGGGAGACGCTCGACGGCTACACCGTTGTCAGGGACGAACTGACCGGCCTCTTGTCCTACGCCGAGCTGTCACGGGACGGCACCAGCCTGGTCTCTACCGGCATCCCGGCGGGGCAGCCAATACCGAGAGGGCTCGCGAAGCACATACGCATAACTCCCGAGGCCGCCCGCGAGAAGGCTCTCATGGTGCGTGAGGCGTTCGAGATGGACGCCTATGGCGGGCCGTTCGAGTCGGTCTTCCGTGGCGCGCGCAGCACGACCACAGGAGACGTGGTGGGCATTACGCTCATCATCGACTTCTCCGACGACACCTGGACCATTCCCGCGTCGGCGATAGACGACTATTGCAACAGGAACGGCTACACGGGCTACAGCAACAACGGCTCGGTTCGCGACTACTTCCAGGACGTCTCCGAGGGACTCCTGAATTACACGAACTACGTGCCGCCCCAGTACTACCGCGCTGCCAACACCAAGGAGTACTACTGCAATCCCTCGGCTCCCTACGGCCAGCGCGCGCGCGAGCTCATAGTCGAGGCGCTGACTGACCTGGACAACAACGGTCTCGACTTCAGCCAGTACGATTCCGACGGCGACGGCATCATCGACGCGGTCAATTGCTTCTACGCAGGCGACACGTGGAACGCCTGGGCGGAGGGCCTCTGGCCACACGCGGGTGGCCTGACGTTCATCGTGGACGGCGTCCGTACCCAGCGCTATCAGATCACGAATCTCGGTAGCCAGCTCCGGCTCGGCACGTTCTGTCACGAGAACGGCCACATGCTCATGGGTTGGCCCGACCTCTACGACTACGACTACGACTCGACGGGCGTCGGCCAGTTCTGCCTGATGTGCTACGGCGGCTCCGGCACGAACCCCATCGAGCCTTCCGCATACATGAAGTACGACGCGGGATGGGCCGACGTCACCGTGCTGTCCGCTCCGTACACGGGGCTCGACCTCGCTGTGGACGGCAATGTCGTCTACAAGTTCGAGCATCCCTCGCTTTCGAACGAGTACTACCTCGTGGAGAACCGCCAGAGGACGGGACGCGACGCCAGCCTGCCGGACGACGGGATGGCCATCTGGCACGTGGACACCGAGGGGAGCAATTCCAACCAGCAGCAGACGCCCGCGCTTCACTACCTCGTCACGCTCGTGCAGGCGGACGGGAACTGGGATCTCGAGAACAACCGCAACTACGGCGACGGCACGGACCTCTACGCCGCGACGCGGTACACGGCCTGCACGCCGGCCACCTACCCCAATACCGACTGGTGGGACGGCAGCGAATCCGGCGCGTTCTTCTCGAACATAGGCGCGTCGTCGGCGATGATGTCGTTCGACTTCTACAACTCGTCGTACACGCTGGAGCTGGCTACCGCGATGTACGCGATCGAGATCGACCAGGGCGGCGGCGCCGAGTACACGGCGACTCTGACGAACTGGAGCGGAGTGACAGATACGGCGACCGTCAGCATCGCCCAGGACATTCTGCCCGACGGCGTATTGCCGACGGAGTGGATCGCGGCGTACCGCGAGCCGGGCGGTACCTGGCTGACCGACCCCACCAACTACGTCCTGTCGTCCAGTGAGACGAAGCCGTTCGAGGTGAGAATGCTCGACAACCTCACCACAGGTTCGGGCATGGCCCTCACCACGCTGACCGCGCTGGGCCTCGGTGACTCCGGAGCGGGCTCGTCCGTGTCTTTCGCGACGTTCGTCGCCGTTCCGTCCATTCTGCTCGTCGATGATGACGCGGGCGATTACCTCGAAACCCACCTCGAGACGGCGCTTGCCGACACCGGATACGCCGCGCACACATGGGACGCGGGCGCTCGTGGGCGGCCGACGCTCGCGCAGCTCGCCTCGTACAGGAACGTGCTCTGGACGACCGGCAGCGGGAGCGCGCTCTACCTGACCTCTCAGGACGAGCAGAACATGATGGACTACCTCGACGGAGGCGGGAACCTGTTCCTGTCGAGCGCCGAGTTCCTGAACGGGCGCGTGCTTCCCAACGAGTTCGTCACGGACTACCTGCACGTAGACACGTGGGCCTGCGACAACAGCGGATTCGTCGTGTCGGGCGTGCCGGGCGACCCGGTAACGAACGGGATGTCGCTACTGCTGCTGGGCGGTCCCATCCTCCCGTCATCCAGTGACGCGGTCTACGCATCGGCTCCGGCCGACTCGATCCTCACGAGCCCGGTAGGCGTGAAGGGCATCAAGGTTGAGGAGAACGGCCACAAGCTGGTCTTCGCGGCGTTCCCGTTCGAGAACGTCAAGGTCAACGATGCGTACCCCAACAACCAGAAGACGCTCATCGCGAGGATACTGTCGTGGTTCGGCTCGACCACCGGCATAGACGACGAGCCGTTCTCGGTCGACAGGCTGGCGATCCGACAGAACGCGCCCAACCCCTTCAACCCGACGACGAAGATCGCCTTCAACGTCCCCACCGAAGGGGGACGCGTGACCCTGACCGTCTACAATGTGAACGGCCGGGTCGTGCGACGGCTGGTCGACGGGCCTCTTGTGGCGGGGCCACATTCGGTCGTCTGGAACGGCAGAGACGACGGGGGCGAGAGCCTGGCGTCGGGCGTCTACTTCGCGCGCCTGGCAACGGGCGATGAGAGCCTTTTCACGAAGATGACGCTCTTGAAGTAACGGTCCGGCGAACTCACACAGAAGCTCTCCGTACCGGACAGAAATCCTCTTGACCCACGCGGCCGTTCCCACATGATGGGGGCGGCCGCGCTCGTGAGGAGGCTCGGGACGGAACGAACGACGAAGAGAGAAACCGCGGGACCGCACACCACGAGCGGACGGTGGCGACTGGGAGTCGCTCTGTCACTCGGGGCGGTTCTCATGTGGGGGCTACTGCCGATCGCTCTGAGCGGTCTCCTCGAGCAGATGAGCGCACTGACGATCACGTGGTACCGCTTCGTGGTCGCGGGCGTTGTGCTTGTCTTCCCCGTCCTCCGGTCGAGGGGACTGTCCCCGGTCGCGGGCGCCGGACGGTCCGTCGTCAGGCTTCTCGTTGTCGCGACGGCCTGCCTTGTCGCCAACTACGTGCTTTACGTGCTCAGCCTCAAGTTCGTGTCGCCGAGCGCGGTCCAGGTCCTCATACAGCTCGCGCCCATGTGCCTGCTCCTGGGCAGCCTGCTCGTCTTCCGCGAACGCCTCGTCGCGGTCCAGCGCGTCGGGCTGGGTGTCCTTCTGGCGGGCCTTCTTCTCTTCTTCCACAAGGACATTCCCGCTCTTGGGGCGGGCGGGAGCCCGCTCCTGCCGGGACTCGCGTTGCTCCTGGGAGCGGCCGTCACCTGGGGCATCTACGCGCTGGCGCAGAAACAGCTTCTGAGCACGCTGTCGTCCTCGAGCATCATGATGGTCATCTACCTCGCCAGCGCAGTGGCTCTGCTACCCTTCGCACGGCCCGCTCAGGTCACCGCCCTCGACGTCCCGGGACTCTGCCTGCTGGTCTTCCTCGCTCTCAACACGCTGGCGGCCTACGGTTGCTTCTCGGAGGGTCTCCAGCACCTCGAGGCCTCGCGCGTCAGTCTGGTGCTGGCACTGACACCGCTCGTGACCATAGCCGCCGTAACTATGGGCTCGCGAGCCCTTCCGTCCCTGATCAGGCACGAGCAGCTCGGCACGGTCAGTCTCCTCGGAGCCGCTCTCGTCGTCGGAGGGTCCATTCTGGGGGCTCTCGGGCGCGCCTCAGACCGGCCCTAGGACCTCCAGAACTGCGCTCACGGCCCTCCTGAGCGTTCACCCACATCTGGCATGTCCCTTGCATTCTTGTATGGCAGTGGAATGGCGACGTTTCCGGACGGAGTCTGCGCCACGACATATCATCGTGGGGTACCGCGCTCCGCCGTACCACAACGTAGCGGAAGGAAGATTGGTGGCGGCCACACAGCATAGACGGGCCTGGACATGGAGCTACACGACTCTGGGGGTAGTCCTGGGGTTCCTCCTGCCCTGCACAGCCACGCTGATCTACCTGGCGCTGGGGCAGCGGGCGGTCACCTTCGGGAGCATCATTGCGGCGCACAGACTGACCCCGCTCCTCTGGCTCGTGGCTCTCTCTCCTGTTGTCCTCGGTCTGATGGCTCATGCGATCGGAAGACGACAGGACGATGCAGTCCTGCTGACCCACGAGCTCGAGAAGCGGATACGACAGGTCTCCGATGCGAACAGGGCGCTGGCGGACGAGATAGGCGTCAAGGCGGAGCTGGAGGAGCAGCTTCGCCACTCCCAGAAGCTGGAGGCCGTGGGTCGACTGGCCGGCGGTGTTGCACACGACTTCAACAATCTCCTGACCGCGATCATCGGCTACTCCGACCTCCTGATGGTTGAACTCGGACCGCACGACCCCAAGAGGGAGTATGCGGAGCAGATTCGAGGAGCCGGAGACCGCGCCGCAGCGCTCGTGCAGCAGCTCCTCGGCTTCAGCAGAAAGCAGATGGTCTCGCCTCGAGTCGTCGACCTGAACGCCGTAGTTGCAGACTCACGGAAGCTGCTCGAGCGTGTGATCGGGGAGGACGTGCGACTGGACGTCATAGACGCGGATCGCCCCCTGCACGCTTTCATCGACCCGGTACAGATTGACCAGGTGCTGGTCAACCTCGTCGTTAACGCTCGCGACGCCATGCCGGACGGCGGTACGGTCACTCTCAGGCTCGCCGAATCGAAAGTCACGGAGGCAGATTGCAGGTCGCGATCCGAGGCGAAGCCCGGCGACTACTGTCTGCTCGAGGTCAGCGACACCGGGGCCGGCATGGACCAGACAACCATCGAGAAGATATTCGAACCGTTCTTCACGACGAAGGACAAGTCCAAGGGAACGGGCCTCGGACTCGCCACCGTCTACGGGATCGCGAAGCAAAACGGTGGGTTCGTCGAGGTCTTCTCCCGTCTCGGCGACGGGGCCACGTTCAAGGTCCACCTGCCGCTCAAAAGCGCCGCGCTTGAAGAGAGCAAACCGGCCTCATGCTCGTCGCCCATGGGAGGGCGCGAGTGCATACTGCTTGTGGAAGACAACGAAGTCGTGCGAGCGCTGGCGTCCAAAACACTGAGGGACAGGGGCTACGAGGTTCTCGAGGCCATGCACGCCGGTGAGGCAGAGCGGATCTGGATCCTGCACAAGGAACACGTGGACCTGCTGGTCACGGACATCATCATGCCCGGACGGGACGGCAAGCAGCTTTCGGAGATACTCCGCAGGGACCGTCCCGACATGAAGGTCCTCTTCATGTCCGGCTACGATGACGAACTCCTGAGCCAGCACGACGTCTTCGATGACAAGCCCGAGTTCATTCCAAAGCCGTTCACGGTCGACGGACTTGCCGGCAAGATCCGACAGGTGCTGGACAGCCATGCGGCGCCGGTCGCCGAACGCCCGCTGCGATCCGGCTCAGATATTTCCGAATGGGCCGGCACCGAATAGGCTCCGCGCATCAGCAGAACACCCCTGGCCTTCATCGAGAGCTCGGAGTGAAGGCGAAGCAGACACAGCATGTCGGCGACGACCTCGGTGGGAAGCTCTCCTCAAGCGACGTCAGGTAGGCGCCGGTCCTGGAATCCATGATCCTGCCCGAGCTGATCATCACGAGGAGGTCTGCGGCGGCGTCCATGACGGCCGTCCCGTGACCGCGCAGGTCCCAGCGACAAGACTGAGGCCCGGGTCCGCTCCCAGGTAGTACGAATCCTCCACCACAGCCCCTCCCGATGCTCTTTGTCGCCGTGGCGCACGCCGCTCTCTCGCTGAGCGGCCGGCCCACATCCACCTGCCCGCGCTCCGACCGTCGCGAGGCTCAACGAGTCGCACCTTGAGGCGGGCCTGCGGATGTGGTAGCAGAGTGGATACTGATACGGAGCCGCATTCCGCCTTGAGCCCTGGAGACGGAAGATTGGGAAGAAGCAGGAGTGAACCGCCCCGGTTTCTCCGGAGAGCTCATTGCGTGAGTCCCGCCAGCACGGCGGGGGTTTCCTGACTACGGTAGTACGCCTGCTCGTGCTCGATCGGTGGGACATAGCCGAGCG
>JBDRTQ010000234.1:0-4345 GCA_043823885.1 Candidatus Eiseniibacteriota bacterium
GTACAGAAGGGTACCCAGAAGCAGGAGGAACAGCACCCACGCGATCCAGTTGAACGCGAGCGCCATGGAGACTACCGGCATCAGCAGGAACAGGAGCAGTATCGGTCTGGTGCCCGCCCAGTAGAGCATCGGGGGCAGGAGCAGCAGGAACAGGAGCGACGTGCCGAGGTCCGGCTCGCGCAGCACGAGCGCCGTCGGCACGAGCACGATGGCCAGTGGAAGCAGGAGGTGCACCGGCCGATCGAGCTTGGTCTTCCGTCGAGCAAGGAATCGGGCGAGCGCGAGTATCACCGCGTACTTGGCCAGCTCGGAAGGCTGGAACCTCAGAGGACCGAGGTCGAACCAGCGGCGTTCGCCAGACTTGCCCACACCGACAAGAAGCACCACGACCAGCAGGACCATCGCCAGTCCGTAGAGTACCGGTGCGAGTCCCTCGAGCGTGTCTTGACTGACGAACGCGGCGCCCACCATCAGGAGGACGCCCAGGCCGGCTACCAGGATCTGTCTCTGCACGTGCGGAGAGAAGGACTGCGCGTCCGGCGCGTACGTGGCGCTGTGTATCATGGCGATGCCGATGGCCACGATGATCAGCGTCGCGACCACGAGTCCCGTGTCGAAGTCTCTCAGCTGTCTACGGTCCAGCATCGGCGCCCCCGTGCGTCACGTCGGCAGGCTCAGCGTCATCGTCCGCCGCGGTCTCCGGTTCTACCGGGGCAGCGCGTGGTGCCTGTTGTGGTGTCTCGATCCTGAAGTACGCCTTCATGACCTCTCTGGCCATCGGCGCCGCTATGGCGCCACCGCCGCCGGCGTTCTCGGCAATGACGGCCACGGCGATGGTCGGATTGTCGGCTGGAGCGTACGCTATGAAGCATGAGTGGTCCTCGCCGTGCGGGTTCTGCGCTGTCCCCGTCTTCCCAGCGACCTCGATGCCCGCTATGCGCGCGAGCTTCCCGGTCCCGTTAGGCGCCTCCACCACGTCTACCATCGCCTGTCTCAGAAGCCTCATGGTGACCGGCCGGAACGGCAGCTCGTACGCCACCGTGTTTCGTGCCGTCCCGATCGTCCGCCCCGAGTAGGTTTCGACCCGCTTGAACAGATGGGGCGTGTACACGACGCCCGAGTTCGCGATCCCGGCCGCGAGGCACGCGGCCTGCAGCGGCGTCATGAGCAGTTCTCCCTGGCCGATAGCGAGGTTGATCACTACGCCACGGCTCCACTTCTTCTTGCCGTAGCGGCGGTCGTACCACGCCGGCGTCGGTACGTTGCCCGCCGACTCGCCGGAGATGTCGATGCCTGTCCTTCTCCCGAGGCCGCTTCGCTCTGCCCAGTCCATCAGCGAGGCGACGCCGAGCCTGGCGCCGATCTGGTACATGAACACGTCGCACGACTCCACGATGCCGTCAAGCACGTCGGTCACGCCGTGCCCTTCGGCCTTCCAGCATCGAAATGTCCTGATGCCGTACTTGTAGGTGCCGTTGCACGTGACCTGCGTCCCCCGTCCGATGGTACCGGTCTCGAGGCCCGCTCCAGCCGTGATCAGTTTGAACGGGCTGCCCGGGGGATAGAGCGCCTGGATGGCCCTGTTCATGAGCGGGTGCGTCGTCGACGTCGTCAGTTCGCGCCACGCTTCCGTCGAGATGCCCCCGACGAGGGTGTTCGGGTCGGGCGCCGGGTGGGACGCCATCACCAGGACCTCGCCGGTTCGCGGCTCGATCGCCACGATGGCGCCGGCGACGTGCTGCTTGAGCACTTCCTCGGCCACGCGCTGAGCCTCGGCGTCGATGGTCAGGATCAGGTTGTGCCCCGGCCTGATGTCTCTCGACGGTCCTCCCTCGAACGGATAGAGCTCGCGGCCCGCCGAATCGCATACCCAATATTCGGCCCCGTCACGTCCCCTGAGCAGCAGCTCGTACCTCTGCTCCACGCCCGTCTTGCCGACGACGTCCCTGGGCGCGTACCCGAGCGGGGCCATCACCTCGAGCTCGCGGTCGGACACCTCGCCGACGTAGCCCAGAGCGTGACTGCACATCGAGCCGATCGGATACCTCCGCCTCGCCGTGGTCTCGACCTTGACCCCGGGCAGCTCCGACCGCCTCTCCTCGACTCGCGATATCTGTTCGAGGTCCGCGTCCTCGATCAGAGTGACGGCGCCGTAGTATCGCATGCGCGTCTCGAGGAGTTTCTCCGCGACGAACTCGCGCTCCAGTGCAAGGACCTCCGAGAGCAGGTCGGCGAGCGCTTCGTCGTCGCGGTTGCGTATTCTGGAGAGCGTAATGGAGAGGGAGACCCTGTTGTCGGCGAGGATCTCACCGTTGCGGTCCACCACGAGGCCTCTGGGCGCGCGCACCTCGAAGCCCTGAACGTAGTTGTCCTCGGAGAGGTCGCGGTAGAACCCGCCGCGGGCCAGCTGGAGCCAACCCAGTCTCAGGACCATTATGGAGAAGATGACGAAAGCGACGAGTCTGACCAGTCTCGCTCTCTGGCGCAGGACGTCTGTCTCGGCCAGACCGTTAGACACGCGTGCCACCTGTTATCGGCCTCCATGACCTGGCCAGGGCCAGGGCGTAGACCAGCACCGCGAACGCGGCCGTGTAGGCGGCCCCCGTAAGTCCGAAGCGGACGAAGAACCTCGCGAACATGTCGAGATGGTTGCGGAAGTAGACGATGTAGTAGATGACATCGTGAGCGAGCGCCGCGCAGAACAGCACCGATATCTGGACGAGGAGGCTTCCGCGGACGAGGTGCTCCCACGCCGCGGCGCTGGCGTAGCCTATCACCGACAGGGCCAGGGCGTGAAGCCCGAGGTACTCCGGCTGCTCCGCGTCCACGACGAGACCGAGGATGAAGCCGATGATCGTCGCCGGCCTGGCGCCCAGCACCAGTCCGGCGTAGGCCACGACGAGAACGAGGAAGTCCGGCCTTGCGCCGAGGAACTCGATCTCGGGAGCCACCGCGGAGTCCAGGACGACGGCCGCGGCGGCGAGGCCCACGAACCATCCAGTCTTCACGGTCGTCCCTCCAGCGCTGCCCGCTCACTCTCGAGTTCCATCATCAGGCGCTCGCGCAGGGCATCCAGCTCGATGGGGACGCTTGTCTTGCCCGTGAGAACGAACACCTGTTCCACGGTCGAGAAATCCACCGCGAGTTCGACCTCTATCGACATGGTCAGCGGTCCTTCGACGGCCCGAAGCACGCGACCCACCGTAATGCCCGCGGGGTAGATGCCGCCGAGCCCTGACGTGACGACGAGGTCGCCCTCCCGGACGTCGGAACGTGCCTGCACGTAGTCGATCTCCCAGCTGACTCGACGGGACGCGCCGCCGAATCGCGGCTTGACCACCCCCCTGACGCGTCCGCGCTCCGTCATTACGCTGACGCCGGAGGACGCGCTCGTCAGGGGCTCGACCAGCGAGTAGTCGTTGGATACGCTGGAGATCCTGCCTGCGAGCCCGCCCGGAACGACGATGGGCATGTCCACCCCGAGGCCGTCGCGCAGCCCCTTGTCGATCTTCATGCTCTCGACGACCCGCCCGCCGGGCATGCCGATGACGCGGGCCGGGACCATCTCTGCGAGTTCCTCCTCCGGGAATGCGACCAGGAAGCCAACGAGTTCACGCAGGCGCTCGTTCTCGAGTCTGTAGTCGACGAGTGCGGAGCGCTCGGCCATCAGGTCGATCGCGATGCGGCGCAGCGCCGCGTTCTCTTCCTGGACGCGACCGCGCTGAACGATGGCAGCAGAGACCCGCTCGACCGGTCCCAGGACTGCCCCGGACAGTACGTTCGACACGAACCCCTTCGCGCCCGGAGGAAGCGACATGAACATCAGGGAAAGAACTACGCAGAAGAGGAACGTGGAGAGTTCACGGTTCCCGCGCAGGACCCGGGAGAGCTGGGCGAGCATCCCGTCCTCCTACCTCTTCGCTGATCTCATCAGGACGGGTTCGTAGTGGGCGAGGTTCTCGAGTATCTTGCCCGTGCCGAGAACGACACAGGTCAGAGGATTCTCGACGACGTTTATCGGCAGCTTCGTCTCTTCGCGCAGAAGCACGTCGAGCCCTCGCAGCAGGGAGCCGCCGCCCGTCATGACGATACCGCGGTCGACGAGGTCCGCTGCAAGCTCCGGAGGGGTTTCCTCGAGCGAGAGCTTGAGCGCCTCGACGATGGCGGAGATGGGTTCCTGAAGTGCCTCTCTGATCTCCTCGGACGTGATCCTGAGAGTGCGCGGAACCCCACCCACGAGGTCGCGCCCCTTGACGTCCGCCTCCATCTCCTCCTCGAGAGGATAGGCGGACCCGATCTCGATCTTCATCTTCTCGGCGGTCTGCTCGCCGATGAGCAGGTTGTA
>JBDRTQ010000235.1:0-7702 GCA_043823885.1 Candidatus Eiseniibacteriota bacterium
CGGAACATCGGGAAGCCATCCTTCATCGAACCCAGCAGCGCGTCGAGCGTCGCCCGGTCCATCTTGTTGCGCTCCAGTGACGCGCTGAGCACGCCGTCGAAGCCGCGCCGCTTCGAGAGCGTGATCGCGGTTCCCTTGACGCCATTCAGCGCGAAAGCCACCGGTTCGCGGACCGATTCCCAGGCCTTGAGTTCGGTGTCGTAAGCGCGCTTCCTCACGTCCTCGTCGGGATCGTTGGCCAGGTTCCTCACCATGGTCATGGGGAGCGTTTCGGTCTTCCCGTCGCGCTCGATCGTGGCCTTCAGCTGGCTGGTCACGGTCCCCTGAAGCTTGTGCATCACGCCGCCGCCCGACAGCAGCAGCTCGGAGGCCAGGTCCTCGAGGGCCGTATCCATGCGGAAGCGGCTCTCGTCGACGATGTCCTTGAGGGCGAGCTTGTGCTCGCGGGCGACGGGGACACGCTCACACGCAGCGTCGAGCACGCCCGCCAGTGAGCCCACCCAGGCCTCGAAGCGCACGTAAATGCGGTCGACGCGGATGCTCGTCTGCTCGAGTTCGCTCGCTCGCCGCGCCGCTACCTGGTTGTAAGAATCCGTGGTGACGAAGCTCTGGACGTACGCGCGAAGCGAGCCGTAGTGCGTGAACATGTCGTTCAGGTGCGTGATGAGATCGCCCAGGATCGCCGCGGTCGCGTCGATGTCCGACGGAGCTTCGTCGAGCCGCCCTATGCCGTGCCGCTCGACCAGACCCTCCAGCTTCGCCAGCTGACCGTCGAGTTTGACCACGCCGGCCTTGAAATCCTCGG
Organism: Candidatus Eiseniibacteriota bacterium; assembly: GCA_043823885.1. Lineage (GTDB taxonomy): Bacteria > Joyebacterota > Joyebacteria > Joyebacterales > Joyebacteraceae > JALGZG01. The sequence continues at coordinate 806 of JBDRTQ010000235.1, forward strand.
TCTCCAGTCCCTTGTAGACGTTCGACAGGTCCCAGCGGGGGATCGTTGTCTGCTTCCTGGACATGTGGTTCCTCCTGGTTGGGTCGTGGCGGAAAGGCACATTGTAGCACGCCCGGGCGGGGCCGTGAAACATGGTATGGTGGCTGGTAGTCCTTCTGTACGTGGGGTATCGTATGTGGGTCGAGGATGTCGGGTGAGAAGACAGGAGACGCGGACGCGCTCCGGGGCGGCGGTGCAACGCCGTCGCGATGGTGCGCAAGCAATCGAGGAGGGTGACCAAAATGAGAACTACGGTCTTTGTGTGCGCTGTGCTCGTCGCCTTGCTTGTCTGCCAGCCGGCGGCTGCCCGGATGATAGACAAGAACTACCACGAGACCTTCGACGTGGAGGAGGGCATCAAGCTCATCCTGCTTCACGGCGATGGCGACGTGGTGATCACGCCGTGGGATCAGGACGTCATCGACGTCAAGATACGTTATCACGCGAACGTCACGTCAGTGGGGTTCGGCGTGGAGGTCGATTTCAATGCCGACTTCAAGCAGGCAGGCGACGCCGTCATCGTGAAGGGGAGCGAGGGCGGCACCGCCGGCATCTTCTTTGTGCGGTCCACCAACGAGTATGAGTACACCTACACCATCTCGGCTCCGAACTACGTCATCCTGGAGCTCCGCGGCGACGATGGCGACGTCGAGGTGTCAGGCTGGCGCGCCGGGGTCGACTGCGAGCTGGATGACGGCGACGTCAGCATGGACGGCGTGGTCGGCGGTATCGAGATCGACCTCGAAGACGGCGACGTCAAGCTGACCGGTCTGGTGGGCGAGTTGGCCGTCAGGGGCGACGACGGCGACGTTACGGTTTCGGAGAGCACACTCAAGCACGCTTTCTTCTCACTGGAGGACGGCAGCATCGACGTGATGGACTCGGCCGGACAGTTCGAGGTCACGGTCGACGATGGCGACGTCGACTTCAGGCGCGTCACCGCCGGGATCGTGGACGTACGCGGCAACGACGGAGACGTCGACCTGGATCTCAAGGTCGACGCTGAGGCTCACATCAATGTCGCCACGGACGACGGCGACGTGACGATGCGGCTCAGCGGGGAGTTGTCGTTCGATTACCTGGTCACGATGGACGATGGCGACGTCGACATTCATCTGGACGGCGTCACCGACACGGAGACGAACGATCACCGGGTGTCAGGAACCGTTGGAGGTGGGGCGGGGCACGTGAGGGTCAGGACGTCGGACGGGGACGTGACGATCGTGAGCGGGAGCTAGTCCGTCCTGCGGAATCTGAGGATTATCCCGATTGCGACCCACAGTGTCGCTCCTGCGAACGCGACCAGCACGTACCAGAAATCACCGGAGAGCCTGGGCGGAGCGTCGCCCAGGTTCCCTTTGAACACGAGCTGTGCGATCACGATGAGGAACGCGAGCGTGAGAGCCTCCAACCAGACGATTTGTTTCGACAGGAACTCAACCGTTCCCTCGCGTCTTTCGGGAGAGAGCCAGTACTCCCGGTGCGGGATATTAACAAGGGCCACGGGGATCCTGCCGAGGGCGAACGCGAGCGCCACGCCGAAGAGCACGATGAGCGCCTCCGCGGCGCCGTAGGCCAGTACGAACTCGGTCTTGTCGCTCCAGCCGTTGGGCTCGCCGCCCGCCCCGAAGTGGACGGCGATGGAATCCGGCAGCAGCGGATGGTAGTGGAGCATCTGAGCGGCCGCGAGAGCTGCGAGCAGCAGAAGCACGGTGATCGGAGCTCTGTTCAGTTTCATCGATGGTCCTCCCGGCACAACGCTTCTTCCTGCGTGGCCCGGCCTCACAGGGTGGCCCGATCTCACGCTTCCGACGGGCGCCACTCGGTCTCCAGGATGGAGTAGAGGCGCGAGCTGCGCCACTGCCCCCTCAGCCACGTGTCGTCTCTCATGGTGCCTTCCAGCGCCATTCCGACCTTCTCGAGTACGTGAGCGGAGCGGGTGTTCGCGGAATCGCACGTCGCCCAGATGCGGTGGACGCCGAGGCGCTCGAACCCGAACCCGACCAGTCCCCCGGCGGCCTCCGTTCCGATCCCCTGTACCCACGCGTCTCCACGCAGGCAGTATCCCATGTTGGCGGAACGGGTGCTCCCGTCGTCGTAACGTATGCCACCGCCACCGACGAGGCGTCCGCCTTCGCGAAGCGTGATCGCGAGCTCGAAGTACGTTCTTGGCTCCTCAAGCCGCCGGGCGATCGCCCGCTCGATGAAGGCCCTGGTGTCGTCCTCGCTGTTCGGCCCCCAGGGCATGTAGCGATAGACCTCCGGGTCCACTGCGTACTCGTGCACGCTCTCCCAGTCGTCCCGCCGGAACTCTCTGAGGACGAGTCGCCCGGTCTCTATTGCCACGTCGCCCGCCATCTCACGCTCTCCTGGCCGTCCTGTGTCCCGCGCGCGTCCGGCGCGCCCACCGGGCGCCTACAGCAGCAGACACGCTTCGGCGGCCAGACGGAGGAGTTCCTCCCTGACCGTCCGGTGTTTGTTCCACTCGCGGTTGTCCCACACCCTGCCGCTGACGTCGTCCCCGCCATACAGAATCTGGGCGAACGTCACGCCCCTGAAGCGGGCCACGGCGAAGAACGCGGCCGCCTCCATCTCGACAGTGATGCACCCTTCCGACCGGCGAAGCGCGACCTTGTCGGGGGTCTCCCTGTAGAAGGCGTCGGTCGTCCATGTCTTCCCGACCGTGTGCGGGCGTCCGTGGTTGCGAAGGACCCGCTCTATGGCGGCGACAGCATCCGGATCCGCCTCGACCTCACGCGACGGCGGCATGTAGTGGTACGAGGCCCCTTCGTCACGCACGGCACTTCGCGGGACTATGATGTGGCCGGCGTCGATGCTCCGATCCAGGACCCCGGCTCCCCCGCAGGCAATGAACTTCCTGCAGCCGTGCGCGATGACCTCGTCGAGCATCGCCGCCGCAAACGCCGCGGTAATGCCGGGCTGATAGACCGCGACGTGCCGACCGTCGACCTCCATCACATAGAGCGGGTGCCGGCCCATCTCGGACTTCATACAGGCCGCTTCCCTCGCCTGCCCACTCTTCACCAGCCCCGCTATCACGTCGCCGAAGAAGCACGGGACGCAGTGTTCCGGCACACCGGAGGGGGTGATCTGTTCGGAGGGTTCAATGACCGCCCGCCTGGCGGGGTCGAACTCCAGTATGGGGAAGTCTCTGGCTTTCATGGGGGTCCCGTCGATCCGCCGGGGTCTCGTCAATCCGCGGTCAGTGTGCGCTTAAGGAGGAGTATCGTGATGTCGTCCGTGGGGCTCGCGTCGCCCACGAACCGGTCGAGGTCGGCCCTGACCGACACCACGATCTCCTCGGCGGATTTGTCACGCTCACAACAGAGGACCTCGCGCAGACGCTCTTCCTCATAGAACTCGCCGGCCGAGTTCTGCGCCTCCGGGATGCCGTCGCTGAACAGGAAGAGCATTCCGCCGGGCTCGATGGTCAGTTGTCCCGACGCGAAGGGGGCGGCCTCGAGCATTCCGATGGGCGTCCCCGTGGCGGCGACCTCCTTGATCTCACAGTCCGGCGTGAGCAGGTAGGGAGGGTTGTGCCCCGCGTTGACGTACTCGACGTTGCCGGTCGGCGGATCGAGAACCCCGATGAAGAGCGTCGCGTAGCGGATCGCGTCGGTCGAGGCGAATATCTGTCGATTGAGGCGCACGACGAGCTGAGTGAGATCCCTGGAATCTTCGATCAGAACCGAGACGATGGGCATGATGTTGGAGACGAGGAGCGCGGCGCCGAGCCCCTTGCCTGCGACGTCGCCGGCGAAAAAGAGCACACGCCCGTCCTCGAGGCACTTGACGTCGTACAGGTCTCCTCCGACCTCGAGGCAGGGCTCGTGGTACGTGCCCATCTCGTATCCCAACGCGAAGCCGAGGTTGGTAGGCAGGATGTACGCGAGTATGTCCTTGGCGGACTGCACCTCTCTCGCGAGACGGCGGCCCTCCTCCTCGGCCTCGGCCAATCGCGCCTGCGTGATCTTCACGCCGATGAGGTTCGCGAGGGCCGTGAAGGTACGAAGTTCGTCGCGGTTGTACCAGAACGCGGGGTCGGTCGTGTCGGCGTAGAGGATACCGATGACGTTCTCGTTGTCGAACAGCGGCGCAGCCATCGCGGAACGGATGCCCTGCGAAACAACGCTCTGTTGCTGCTGAAACCGCGGGTCCTGCTGCGCGTCGCTGGTCAGAAGGCCCGAACGTTGCTCAAGCACCTTCTGGACCATGGTGCGGCTCAACACCAGATCACCTTCTGTAACGCCCGGCTTGTGCCTGGACGCCTTGATGACCGGTTCTCCCTTGCCATCTTCCATCAGGAGGAGCACGGCCTTGTCGCAGGCCGCGAGCTTCTCGACCAGATCGAGGATCATCTCGTAGAGCTCATCGAGAGGCCGTTGCGTGGCCAGGAGCTCGCCGGCCTCGGCGAGTATCCGGAACAGATTGGTGCGCTCGTCCTTGCGGCCGTCCTCACCGAATATCTCGTCGAGCGTAACGGACGAACTCTCTATCGAGCTGCCGTTCCGGGAGAACATCGTCTCCGAGGGCGGCACGCTTTCCACGAGCTTGAGCTCGACGTCCGCGAAGGCCAGCACGTCACCCAGCGCAAGCTCGCGCGGTTTGGACAAGGGCGCGCCGTTGACCGACGTGCCGTTGCTGCTCTCGAGGTCGGTCAGAGTGACCTTGCCGCCCTCGAGCACGATCTTCGCATGGTTGCGGGAGACGGACGAGTCGGGCAGCCTGACGTGACTCGTTGCCGCCCTGCCGACGATCTGTTCGCCGTCCCTCAGAAAGTGGCAGGCGGAGCGGCCCTTTATCTTGCCAACAAGCGCGAAGGCCATGTTGCGGTCCTTGGATAGCGTCCGGGTATCACGTTCCCGACGGTGGCACCGCCCGGGCCGCCGGCTCAGGGAGCGGCCCCCACAGGATCGTGAAGATGCCTCAGTGCCCGACACTAACAGACCGTCTGGGGCGTTTCAATGGGGTTCGAGGGGCCACCCCTATGGAAAGGGGGCGCGGCGTGTGGTTAAATCGTCCTGGACAAAGGGAGGTTCTCGCGTGCTCAAGCTCGACGGGTTGGCCGGTAGGAAAGTGGTCGTTGTCGGCATAGGCAACACATTGAGAGGCGACGACGGCGCGGGGTCGCTCGTGGCCGACAGGCTCAGGGCGTGGCACCCCGACGTGGTCTTCGACGCCGCCCAGGCGCCCGAGAACTACCTCGCGCCAATAAGGCGCGCGGCCCCGGACGTGGTCGTGCTGGTCGACGCGGCCGATTTCGGAGGGCGACCGGGCGAGGTGCGGACCGCGTCGGCCGAGGACGTGGAGGGGTCGATGATGGGGACGCACGCCGCGCCCCTCTCGATGTTCATGAGAGTCCTGAAAGAAGACACAGGCGCGGACGTGATGCTGCTGGCGGTTCAGGCCGTGACCACGGAGCTAGGTGGTGACCTGAGCGACGAGGTGGCCGGGGCCGTCGATGGCCTTGTCTCGCGGCTCAACGAGATACTGGAAGAGAGGGTAGAGGCATGATCCGGGGAACGCGCGCCTCACTTGCGGCGACGACGCTGTTGCTGTGCCTGTTCGCGGTCACCTCGTGTTCGGAGATAGAAGAACCCGTCGTGACGATGACCGGCGTGAACTTCGGGGGCATCTCCACGGAGGGCATCGCACTGGACCTCCTGTTGGATGTTTCGAACCCGAACGGGTTCGGGGCGAACATCGGCGAACTGGAGTACACTGTTCTGCTGGACAACACCAAGGTGGCCACGGGCACACAGAGCGGCCCCGTCGCCGTGCCGGCAGACGGCACGGTGGAGGTCGCCATCCCCTTCACCATCGTGTGGGGTGGTGTCGACAAGGGCCTGAGGAAGCTGCTGGACGGCGAGGAACACGAGTGGCGCCTCAAGGGAAGCGTCAGGCTCAGCAAGGGAGCGATGTCCCGGTTCTTCCGGTTCTCGGAGAAGGGGACATTCGACGCTCCGAAGGCGAGCGACATCAAGATCGATTTCTAGATCCCCGACCGCCATGGAAGACCGTCGTCGGGCGGAGCGCTCGGAGAAACCCAGCTTCCAATATGCCGGGAGGTTTGCCATCAAGGACAGATACGTACCGAAGGACGAACGCGCGATCCTGGTGGGCGTCAGCCTTCCCAGCACCACGGTCGAGGACGAACACGAGTCGCTCGACGAGCTTGCGCAGCTGGCCCGGACGGCCGGAGCGACGGTCGTCGACCGTTTCGTTCAGAACCGAACGCGCCTGGACGGAAAGACATACATAGGCAGTGGGATGGTGGAGCGCATCAAGGCGGCCGCCGAGATGCACGAGGCCAACCTGTTGATCTTCGACGACGACCTGAGGCCCTCGCAGGGCAGGGAGATCGAGAAACTCACGGAGATCAAGGTCATCGACAGGACCGAACTCATCCTCGACATCTTCGCGCGCCGCGCCCGGACGAAAGTGGCGCGGGCTCAGGTCGAGCTCGCACAGCTCGAGTACGAGCTGCCGAGGCTCAAGCGACTGTGGGATCACCTGGAACGGCTGGAGGGCGGCATAGGCACGCGCGGCCCGGGGGAGACTCAGCTCGAGTCGGACAGGCGTAACGTCAGGGTCCGCATCCAGATACTGAAGAAGGTTCTCAAAGGCGTCGAGATAGACCGGCAGGAGCAGCGCAAGCGCCGCGAGAGAATGGTCCGTGTGGCGCTGGTTGGCTACACGAACGCCGGCAAGTCGACGCTGATGAACGCGTTGTCCGGAGCGGACGTTCACACCGAGGACCTGCTGTTCGCGACGCTGGATGCGACCACCCGCAAGCTTGAGCTTCCCGGCGGCCACGAGGCGCTCCTGACGGACACC
>JBDRTQ010000236.1:0-4807 GCA_043823885.1 Candidatus Eiseniibacteriota bacterium
CCGGCTTGATGTGCTCGAGCGTCTCCTTCGCATATTTGTAGATGAGCTCGGCAACCACGCGGGCGCGCCCGAACGCGATCGTCTGGAAGCCATCGGCGATGAGCTTCGCCATCAGCCAGTGCCCCTCGACGTTCGAGCTCCGGCGCTCCATCTGCGTGGGGTCCAGGAACGGAGGGTTCCAGAGTACGAAATATTTCTTGCCCCTGGGGCTGCCGTCGTTGTCAACGACGGTGACCTCACGGCCCGTCAGCTTCTGCGCGAGCTCCCAGGGGTTCGCGATCGTGGCGCTCGAACAGATGAACTGGGGACTGCTGCCGTAGTGCTCGCAGACGCGCTCCAGACGCCGCATCACGTTCGCGACGTTGGAGCCGAAGATGCCCCGGTAGGTGTGGATCTCGTCGATGACAACGTACTTGAGGTCCTTGAAGAAACGGTTCCACTTCGGGTGGTAGGGAAGAATGCCCGCGTGGAGCATGTCGGGGTTCGAGAGTATGATATTGCCCTCGTCGCGGAGCTTCCGGCGCGCGTGACGTGTCGTGTCGCCGTCGTAGGTGCCAGCGCGCACGAGCTCCGTCAGTCGCTCATCGAGCGCCGCCAGGCGCACCAACCCCTTGAGCTGGTCCTGGGCCAGAGCCTTGGTCGGAAAGAGGTAGAGCGCCTTCGCGGTCGGATCCTCGAGCAGCTTCTCAATGACGGGGATGTTGTAGCAGAGCGTCTTGCCCGAGGCCGTGCCGGACACGACGACGACGTTCCCGCCGTCGCGCACGGCGTCGATGGCCTCGACCTGGTGCGAGTACAGCTTCTCGACGCCCGCGGCAGCGAGCGCCGCGCTCAGAACGCCGGGCAGAGGACGAGACAGCTCACCGTACGACGCCTCCCTCGCGGGAAGCAACTCGATGTGTTTGATCTGTCCCTTGTACTCACGCTCGTGCTGGATCTTCTCGAGGAAGTCTGTGATGGTCATGCAGGAGGACGCTCCTGGTGTCTGCTCGTGGTGGATTGCGTGATTGCCGTGCGGCCAGTGTCGCGTCGGTGAGCGATTCGACTACTCACCCTCGCTCTTCAGCTCGAGCCAGAGCTCTAGACCCAGTTCCCGGATACTATCGAGCCCTCGCCGTGCGGCCGCGCCGATGTCCGTTGCCAGCATCGCACCGAGGACCTCGCAGCTGTCCATCTCGTCGCATTCGGCGCACGTGACGAAGCCGCGATTCGTGGCGCACGGACGTATCTTACACGCCGCGCAGAACGCGAGTTCATCCGGGCCGCGGCACCCCCCGCACATTATCTGCTCGGGTCCCACCTTGGCGCCGAACTGAAGGGAGATGAACTCGGCGATCTCCTCCTGCTTGTCCAGGTCGCCTTCGCTGAAAGCGACGTACACCTCACACTCGCCGCAGTAGAGGCCGCAGGTGCCGACCAGCGTGAGATCGACGGTGCTCATAGGACCTCCGGCAACAGCTGAGGCAACTCCAGCAGACTCAGGACGCCTGCTCCTCCGCAGCCGTCGTAGCTCTCGCACTCCACGCAGAGCGTGACACCGCGCTCCCGTGCGCTAGCCCAGCTCGTCGCCCAGCATCTCTATCATGAGTTCCGCGTTGCGAGCCGCGTGCCCCGCGTGGCAGTTGTTGAAGAAGGCGTAGACCTTCTTCACCTTGCTCTCGAGGCCCAGCATCTTGTCGGCCCACTCGGCCAGCTCTTCTCCATTGTAATCATAGTCGTAGCGGTCGCCGCCACCCTTTCCCCACCAGTTCCGCTCATTCCTGCCGTGGAGCCTCACGTAGCCCTCGTCGGTCGTCGCCGCTACAACCGGGGGCACGAGGCCCTTGAGCCTCGGCTCATCTACGGAGCAGTAGCCCACGCGCAGGTCGCGAAGGAATTCGAACGTCTGGTCCTCGATCCACGAATCGTGTCTGAACTCGACGAACAGAGGGTCTTCCCCCAGCCGCTTCCGCAACGTGACGAGGTGCGCCCTGGAGGACTCGCTGTTCTTGAACTTCCACGGAAACTGGGCCAGGTAGCCCGCGAACTTGTCCGCTTCCTTGAGTGGCGTGATGGAATCGACGAACTCGCGGTACATGTGAGAGTCGTCCTCTATCTCGTGGGTCATGCCTCCGAACAGCTTGACGACGAACTCGAACCCCGCCGGGGTCTTCCGCTCCATGCGCTCGAACATCGACGCCGTCGGAATGCGGTAGTAGCTGGAGTTGATCTCGACAACGTCGAAGTGCCTGACGTACTCGTCCAGCATTCTGCCTCGCGGGGTGCCGGCCGGATAGAACGGGCCGACCCAGTCGGCGAAGCTGTAACCGGACGTGCCTACTCTGATGCGCCCCTCGCGCCCCAGTGGTTTCAGATGTGGCGGCTCCGGCCTGCTGTCGTAGGCGCCCGACTCGTCCGCCGGCGAACCCTCCCCTGCCGACGCCCCTCCGAACAGGTCGCCCTGGTCGTCCTTGTCGCGGTTGATCACGCTTGCCTCGCTGATGTCCGGTGACCCGGCGTACGGGAGCCTTCTCGGAACCTCACTTCCCGCCCGACTTCGCGCGGTCGTCGCTGTCCTGCCGCCTCAGCATGTCGAACGGGCTCGTGGAGATGCTCGAGTTCAGGGGTGTGTTGTCGATGTTCCCGCTGGCGTCATGCCAGCGCGACATCGGAGACCACCCCATACCCGCGGTCGGGTCCGCGCCCACGCTCATCCTCTGGAACCGCGGCTCTGACACGCGGCGGGGCGCGCCCCACATGCGCTCGTCCTGTGAGACGAGACGCGCTCTCGTTATCGCATGCTCACCGTACTTGTCCCTGATCTTGTCGACCGCGGTCAGGAGCTTCCGGTGTGAGTCCTCTTCCTTCTGCCTGAAGAGGTCTATCTGCAGGACATCCGGGATCCTCACCAGCCCCGAGCAGTGTACGCCGACCAGCCTTATTGAATGTCCCGGTCTCCAATGGCGATGCATCAGGTCGCGCGCCACGCGGTAGATGACACGCTCTTCGTCGGTGTAGAACTCTATCTTCTTCTGCCTGCCGACCGACTCGAAGTCCGAGAACCGGAGCCGCATCGAGATGACGTTCCCCAGGTAGTTCTTCTTCCTCATCCTTCTGGCAACCTGGTCGGTCAGCCTCAGAAGCACCTTCTCGGCCTCGGCGATGTCCCAGGTATCCGCGGGAAGGGTGTGCTCGTGGCCCATCGATTTGACGGGCATGCCCTCGAAGTAAGGAGTGACCGGCGTGTCGTCCCGCCCCGCCGCCATCATGTGGAGTATCTCTCCCATGATGCCGAAGCGGCGACGCAGCATGGCGACCGGAAACTCCGCGAGCTCGTGTATCCTGAGCACGCCCATCAGGCTCAGAGCGACCGCCGTTTTGCTTCCGACGCCCCATATCTTGTCGACCGGGAGTTCGCCGAAGACACCAGCGAATTCGCCGGGACGCACGATAGAGACACCGTCCGGCTTCTGGAACCCCGAGCACATCTTGGCGATCAGTTTGTTCGGACCGATGCCTATCGACGCGGTCAGGTCGGGAAAGCGCTCGTGCATGCGGGCCTTGATCTGCCGGGCGGCCTCCTCGCAGTTGTCCCACGTCCACTCGGTACCCGTCATCTCGATGAACGCCTCGTCGATGCTGTAGGGCTCAACGATGGTAGAGAATTCCTTGTAGATGCGAAGGAGTTCGAGCGACACGTAGATGTACTGGCCGGGATTTCCCTCGACCGGAACCGCGTGCGGACACAGATTGAAGGCCTCCACCGTGGACATACCCGACCTGATGCCGTACTTGCGCGCCGGATAGGACGCCGCCGCCACGACGCTGCGCGTGGTCGGTTTGCCGCAGACGATGACGGGCAGGCCGCGGAGCTTCGGCCGGCACATGACCTCGACCGACGCGAAGAACGCGTCCATGTCGACGTGGAAGACGAGCCGCTCAAGCGGTGTCTCCCCTACGCCGGCCCGTCTGGTGCGTCTGTCGAGCATCTGCTCTCCCGTTCCCGCAGCTTCATCGGTGGGCCAGCGCTAGATCGCGCGCACCCAGAACCCGCTCCCAAAGAGCGCCTCGTTAACCTCGAGCCTCACCAGTACCTCGTTCTTGCCGGACACCAGCGGAAGCTTGACCCCGAACTGGTCCGGCAAGAGCCTCCCCCACCCGTCGGCATCGCTCCTGCCCGGGTCGTACCACCCCCTGCGCTCTCCCACGAACACGCTCGTGCCGTTCAGCCACATCGAGAGCTGGTCGGTGTAGGTAAGTGTGAACTGGCGTGCGGCTTCCGCAGTTGACCCAACGGTCGCCCGCGCGAACACGACACCCTTCCTGCAGTACTCTCCCGGGTCGACGGCCACAACATTGACCACGCCCCTGCGGTCACCAGCCACGTCGCGCCAGCCCATATCTTCGGTGCGAGCGGCGGCAACGGGGTCGTCCGAGCCAAAACCCTGGGGGAGCATGCGGCTCATGGACCAGTCCCGGATGACTCCCGGACCGGCCACACTCCCCCAGGTATCGTCGAGAATGGGCTCGACGTCGCGGCTGGCGGTTACACGCAGATTCCGGAAGAAGGCGGACGCATAGTAGCGCCAGAGCCGGATGCCTCCGGACGCGCACGGCAGATCGTACATGGTGAAGACGGGTTGTGCGTCGTCGCCCACGTAGAGATTGGCGACGGTGTCGCCGGCGTCCAGGCACAACCTGAGCCATTCGCCCTTCACAGCCGGCGCAGTGCGCTGGGAGAGCGGACCGAGCTTCCACGAGGTGTTGCCGTCGTCGTACCTGCCGCAGCCCTCGAAGCGCCTCTCGCCACCCTCCGGGAACGCCGGAA
>JBDRTQ010000237.1:0-4132 GCA_043823885.1 Candidatus Eiseniibacteriota bacterium
GCATCGAGGTCACGATCGAGTTTCCCGAAGCCGACCTCGCGGAGACCAGGCGCGTTCTGGACCGGTACTCCAACGGCCGTTTCGCGCAGGTCGCGGCGGACATGTTCGTCAACCACGCCGCGTTCACTTCGAGGTACGACATCCCTCTGCCCATAGGCTACCTCATCGTCGCCTACGACAGCTTCACGGACGAGATCGCGCCGCTGGCCGCGTGGAAAGAGCAGAAGGGCTACCACACGACCGTCGTCAGCGCGTCGGCCATCCCGGGCGGCAACACCAAGGAGAACATCAAAGCCTACATACAGGACGCCTACGACAACTGGGCCGTTCCTCCGACGTTCGTGCTCCTGGTAGGCGACACGCCGCAGATCAGCCACTGGGTGGGAACCCAGTCGAACAGCCCGTCGACCGACCTCTACTACGTGACTATGGACGGGTCGAGCGACTGGCAGCCGGACATCTGGGTCGGGCGCTTCTCGTGCACGACCGGCGCGGAGGTGACGAACCTGGTCAACAAGACGGTCGACTACGAGCGCTGGAACCTCGCGAGCGGCACCGCGTGGACCAAGAAGGCCGTGTTCATGGCGTCCGAGGACAACTACACGGTCAGCGAGGGGACACACAACTACGTCATCAGGGAGTACCTCGATCCGGCCGGCTACACCTCGCAGAGATTGTATTCCCACACGTACAACGCCACCACATCGCAGGTCAGCGCGGCGTTCAACGACGGTCGTGGCCTGGGCATCTACTCGGGCCACGGGGACGTCACCTACTGGGCGGACGGTCCGGTGTTCACCGCGAGCAACGTCAACGCCCTGACCAACGCCGACATGCTGCCGCTCGTGCACAGCTACTCTTGCCTGACGGGCCAGTTCAGCTCGTCGTGCTTTGCGGAGACCTGGACCAACGCGACGGACAAGGGCGCCGTGGTGTTCTGGGGGTCGTCGGTGACGTCGTACTGGGACGAGGACGATTACCTGGAGAGGGGGGCGATGAAGGCCTGCTTCGAGGAGGGCTACACCTGGGCCTGCGGTATCAGCCACAGGGCGCTCTACTGGGTCTACGACCAGTACAGCGGCGGCGGTTCGACCCGGCGCTACTACGAGATGTACAACATCCTGGGCGACCCGTCGCTCGACATCTGGACCGACGTCCCGAGCACGATAAGCGCGAGCTACGCGGGCACGGTCCCCGCCGGTTCCTCATCGTTCGACATTACAGTGACGAGCGGAGGAAGCCCGATAGACAAGGCGCTCGTCTGCGTCGCGAAGGGCGACGACGGCGTCTACGAGGCCGCGTACACCAACGCCTCCGGTGTGGCGTCGATCGCCCTGAGTCCCGCCCCGACCACGCCCGGTACCATGGACGTGACGGTCACGAAGCACGACCACTACCCGCACGAGGGCTCAACGACCGTGTCGCTCTCGGACAGCCCGTACATCGTGTATGAGAGCCACTTCATCGACGACGACACTTCGGACGACAGCGTCGGCGACGGAGACGGCATGGCGGACGCCGGGGAGTACATCGAGCTCCGGATGACTCTCGAGAACATCGGCAACCAGCCTGGAACCGGCATCTCCGCGACCATCTCGGAGAGCGACCTCGACGTCGTGGTCTCCGACAGCTACGAGGACTACGGCAACATCGCGGTCGGCGCCACCGCCCAGTGCTACGAGGACTACGACATCTATATTGCAGGTACGTGCCCCGACGGACACGTCATTCAGCTACAGGTCGAGGCCACCGACGGCGACAGCACGTGGGTGAGCGTCTGTTCGATACCGGTGTCGGCGCCCGTCGTCAGCATCTACGAATACGACGTAGATGACTCCTCCGGCGGCAACGGGAACGGCTGCCTCGAGGCGGGGGAGACCGTAACGCTCTCCGTGACCTTCGAGAACACCGGTGGCGACGACGCGGTGAACGCCACGGTGGCGATGACGACGACCGACTCGTACATCACCGTCGTCTCCGGCTCCGCCGGACCCGGCCAGATACCCTCGGGGGGGACCGCGGGGACCGGGTCGCAGCTCGAGTTCACGATCTCGCCGACCACGCCTGCGTTCCACGAGTTCACGCTGGACTTCGAGGTCACGACGCCCGTCGGCTACTCTGCGACCGACGACATCGCGCTGCTCGTGGGCGGGGCGACACTCGAGGAGGACTTCGAGGGCTCGGGTACCGATTGGTCTCACTACAACGTGACCAGCGGGTTCGTGGACGAGTGGCACGTCGAGACGTACCGGTCGTATTCGACCGGCACGAGCTGGAAGTGCGGAGGCGCGGGTGCGGGCGTCTACGCGAACGACTCCGACGGCGTTCTCGAGACCCCCGGCGTGTGTGTGGGCGCCGAGGGCGAGATGTCGTTCTGGAGCTGGCTCGCCGCCGAGGAGGAGAGTGCGACGCTGGCGTGGGACTGCGCTCTCGTGGAGATCTCGGTCGACGGCGGCGCGTGGAGCAACCTGGCCCCCGTGGGCGGCTACAGCCACGCGAAGAACGACAACACGGCGAATCCTCTTCCGAACGGCACGCCGTGCTGGTCGGGCGCGCACACCTGGCGTGAAGAGACGTTCGACCTGACTCCCTACGAGGGACAGCGCGTGGCCTTCAGGTTCAGGCTGGTGTCCGACGGGTACGTGCAGGAGGAGGGATGGTACATCGACGACGTGTCGGTGACCAGCACGGGCACCGGCTTGGACGACTCCGACACCGTCGTTCCCAGGGAGTTCACGCTCCGGCAGAACGCTCCCAACCCGTTCAATCCAGTGACGACCATCGCCTACTCCCTTCCCGAGGCGGCCCACGTCAGCATCCGCGTCTACAGCGTCGCCGGCAAGCTCGTGGCGACACTCCGCGACGGGGAAGAGGGTGCAGGGACCAGGTCGGTCGTCTGGGACGGCACGAACGACCGCGGCCAGAGCGTCGGCAGCGGCGTCTACTTCTGCTCGATGACGGCAGGGGAGTTCAACGACAGCAAGATGATGGTCCTTCTGAAGTAGAGGGGCCGCTCGCACGGTAAGAGAGAGGCGGACGCTGGCCGGGACCTCATGGTACCGGTTCTCGTCCGCCTCTTCGTTCGTGTAGCCCGTGTGTCGGCGTTTCGGTACTCTCGCGCCCCGGCTTCGGGCGCATCGCTCCGTGCCGTCCCGGCTCCGCTACACGAGTTCGTCGATGGTGCCCAGCAGGTCGACGAGCGAGTACGGCTTCTGCAGGAAGCGGAACCCCCTCTCCTGGATGACGGGCCACTGCGACTTCTGGTCCGTGTAGCCGCTCGACACCAGGACCCGGAGGCCGGGCCTCTTCGCGAGCAGGTCGTCGATGAGGTGGATCCCGCTTCTATCCGGCAGCACGACGTCGCTGAAGACCAGGTCGAAGTTCCCGCCCTCTCGCTCGAACACCTCGAGCGCCTCCTCGCAGGCTCCGGCCTCAAAGACCGTGTACCCGTTCTCCTTGAGCGCCCTTGACGCCAGCTCCCGCACCGCCTGCTCGTCCTCGACGAGCAGGATGCGCTGGCCGGTACCGCGCGTGGCCTTCGGCTCTACCGTGACGGCCGACTCGGCGCTCTCGTTGTCGCCGCTGTGCGCGGAGGGGAGGTAGATCTTGAACGCCGTGCCCTGGTTCGGCTCGCTGTAGACGTTTATCCACCCGCCGTGCTGTCTGATGATCCCGTAGACCACCGCCAGCCCCAGCCCCGTTCCCTTCGTCGGACCCTTGGTGCTGAAGAAGGGCTCGAATATCTGGTCGATCACGTCCCTCTCGATGCCGGAGCCCGTGTCCTCGATCGAGAGGCAGACGAAGCGGCCTGGACGGGCGTCGTGGATCGTGGCGCACGCCATGCTGTCCAGGAAGATGTCCCCGGTCGAAACGGTCAGGCGGCCGCCCTCCGGCATGGCGTCCCGGGCGTTGACGGCCAGGTTGATGATGACCTGTTCGAGCTGTCCCGGATCGACCTTGGTGTGACACGTGCTGTCGTCCAGAGCGGTAATGAGTTCGATGTCCTCGCCGATGAGCCTGCGAAGCATCGTGTTCATGTCGACCACTATCTTGTAGAGGTCCATGACCACCGGCTGAAGGGGCTGTCTGCGGCTGAACGCCAGGAGCTGTCGCGTCAGCATCGCCGCCTGCT
>JBDRTQ010000238.1:0-2626 GCA_043823885.1 Candidatus Eiseniibacteriota bacterium
CGCGATGGTCACTATCTCTACGACGCTGTCGTAGATCTCGGGCACCTCCAGCCGGAAGAGCTTCTTCAGGAAGTTCGGATGCGTCCTCGACAGGATTATCTGCGGCCCCTTCGTGGTCTTCTCGACGGAAAGCAGGTACGCCCTGATGCGGTCGCCCTGGCGATACCGCTCGCGCCGTATCTGCTCTCTGGCCGGCAGCAGGGCCTCCGTGCGCCCCAGGTTGACCACTATGCCCCCACGCTCGATCTGCTGCACGTCTCCAGTGATGATCTCGCCGATCCTGTCCTGGAAGTCACCGTATATCTGCTCCCGCTCCGCCTCCCGCACCCTCTGCACGACGATCTGCTTCGCAGCCTGGATAGCGTTTCGTCCGAACTCGTCGAACGGCACCTCGACGCGCGCGACGTCGCCGATCTCGTAGGTCGCATCCAGTTCCTGCGCCTCTTCGACGTCTATCTCCAGAATGTCATCCTGGGGGGTATCCACGACGGTCTTGCTGAGGAACACGCCGATCGCGTCATCCACACTGTCCACGATGACCTCGATCTCCGCCGTCGGTCCGTACTTCTTGCGCGCCGCCGAGAGCAACCCGGCCTCGAGCGCCTCCCTCAGGAGGTCTCCGTCCAGCTGCTTCTCCCGCGCGATTCTCCGCAGAGCTTCCAGCACACCAGTGTTCATCTTTGCTGCTCCCGACCGGCAGCGGGGGCTTCCCCGCGCCGTCGAATTCCACCCCGTGCGCGGTCAGAACGTCAGCCGCGCCCGGGCTATGTCCGCAAGAGGTATGGACAGCTCATCTCCGTCCGTGAGCGTGATGCGGACGACGCCACCCTCGGCGCCCCCTATCACGCCCTCTATCACACTCCGGCCCTCGCTGTTCTCTTTCAGAACGAGGCGAGCTTCGCGACCGGCGAAGTGGACGTACTCCCTTTCTTTCTTCAGGCGATGGTCGAGACCCGGGGAACTGACCTCGAGAACGTAGCCGCCCGCAAGTTCCGGTTCCGCGTCGAGCAGATAGGCCAGTTCACGACTGACGGTCCTGCAGTCCTCGAGGGAAACGCCGCCGTGGGCGTCGATGTAGAAACGGAAGGTCCGTCGCCCGTGCTCAACGACCTCGTCCACGTCCACCAGGACGAAGCCCATTCCCTCGACGAGACCCCCGGAGAGTGAGTAGAGCTTCTCGTCCATGCTTTCCATCCGAAACCTCGCAACGGGCCCCAATACGACAAAAGCGGGCCCCCTGCCCACTTCCCGAGTGACAAGGTAGCACGGCCCCGTGAACGACGCAAGGGAAAAACGTGCGGGAAACGCTACGCTGGTGCTGACGCGGGGATGTTGTGAGTGGCAGAAGGCTAGTAGATTAGCTCCGTGAGGACCGCACCGACCTCTCCCAGGCTCTCGGGGCTGCACTTGTCGGGCGTGTCGCCTACGGTGTGCCAGTGGGCGTAGTCGAAGTCGATTATCAGGGCGGACGGAACGCCCGCCTTGATGAGAGGGATGTGATCGTCGAACATCGCCGTGCCCGGCTCATCGCTGAAGCTCGTCGCTCCGGCGCGCCTGGCCGCGTCCCAGACCATCCTCACTACCGAGGGGCACGCGCTCACAGAATTAGGCTCGACGGGAATGGAGAGGTCGCTGTCCCCGACCATGTCGACGACCACGGCGTAGGCCGGCGCGTAGCCGCCCATTCTGCCGGCAAAGACAGCCGAACCGACACAGAAGTTGTCGAAACCCCCTCCGTTCCCCCCGTCCTCGCCGTCGAAGAAGACCAGGTCCACGCCGACATCGGGACTCCGCACCGACATCATGGACGCAAGCGCCAGCAGAACAGCCACGCCGGACGCCCCATCGTTGGCGCCGGTGATCGGCGTGCCGCGATTCATCTCGTCAGGGTCGCGCTCCGCTATCCGCCTCGTGTCCCAGTGCGCGCCGAAGAGCACTCTTTCCCTGGCGTCCATCCGAAACGAGGCGATCACGTTCGAGAGCGTGACCTCGACGCCGTCAGTGTCCGGCACCGTGAACTGCTGCACCGAGACCTCGTCGGCGTAGCCCTGCAACACGACCACGAGCCACTCGAGCATGGCCTCGTGCGCGTCGCTTCCGGGCGGCCTCGGGCCGAACTCGCACTGCCGTTCGAGGAAACTGAAGGCCAGGTCGCCGTCGTACTCGGGTCGCCCGCACCCTGCCACAAGGACAACCAGCACGACGCCTCCGACAAGGACGAACACGGCCGCCGTGCGCCTGACGACATCGGGAGCAGTCACTAGAACTTGAACTCCGCTGAGAGGTGCATGCCGATAGTCCGGCGCGTCTGGTCGCGCTTCTCGTCGCGGCTCTGTGCGAAGCTGATCTGCAGGCCGCCGGACACGCTTCTGGAGAAGCTGTAAGTGAGGTCCGTCGTCACCGAGAAGTCGCGAGTCGAGGACGTCGGATCGACCTGAAGCAGTCCTTGCTCGTCCCGGGCCGTCCGCGACACCTTCGAGGACGTGCGCAGGGTCAGGGACGTGTCCAGGTTGCTCTGGAACTTGAGCTTCTGCCCGAAGAACGGGAGCTTGAGACCCTGGGGCGCCGAGAATCTGTAGTTCAGGCTCAGACTCATCGAGCCCGTGTCGTCCTCGTTCACCGACCC
>JBDRTQ010000239.1:0-5997 GCA_043823885.1 Candidatus Eiseniibacteriota bacterium
CGTGTCCCGAATCGCTGCCGCGCAAACCCCGCCTACGACAATGGGCGTCTGGCAGATAGCGGTTCTGCCCGGCGTGCTATCGATCTCCGCACCCGGGTCGCAGTGACTCAACTTCACGGCGATGTCGTTGAGCGATTCAGCGACCCCGCTCAGCGCACCGGCGAAGTCGCCGATGGTGTATGCTGACATCGAGCACCTCCTGTCTGTGGGCTCAGTACAAGCCCGGTGGACCCTCCGACATCCATATGTCGCCGGTCAGATTCTCCCGCTCGAACACGAGAAGGCGGCCCTCTTGAGAGAGATCGAACAGGCCGATGGCTCTTTCGGTTCCGAACACGACCGGGGGATTGAAGAGCTCGGCTTCACCGGTTTCCGGAGAGACCGCCCAGAGCGACCTGCGCTTCTCCCCGCAGGTAGCCGCCGCCAGGATCATCCCGGCCGAGGCGTCCCACCGGATTCGCGTGGCGTCCACCCCATCGGTCAGCCGCCTGGCGGGCGATCCTCCATCTGACGGGACGCTCCATATCTCGAGGCGGTCGCCTACCGAACTTATGAAGGCGACTTCCGACCCGTCCGGGGACCAGACGGGTGAGATAGCGGGCACTGTGCCGTCCGTCAGCCTGCGGGGATCGCCCTCCGGCCTGCCCTCGCGCACGGGCGCTACCCACAGGTCGCGAGTTCCTGCTCTGTCAGACACGAAGACGAGCATGCCGCCGTCGGGAGACCAGGCGGGATGGATGTCCTGTCCTGGGTCGTCAGTGAACTGGATCGGCTGCCCACCGCCGGTGGGGGCGATCCATATGTCCCGCTCCGCCCCGTCTATCAGGTAGTAAGCGATCCACCGCCCGTCCGGCGAATAGGCGGGGTGGGACGCGTTCCCCTCTTGGTCGGTCAGCCGCCGTGGGGGGCCCGACGGAACACCACCGTCCAGCAGCTGCTCCGCCAACTCACAACGCCTGTCCCACCGCTGGGACATGTAGACCATGCGACTTCCATCGTGAGACAGCGACGCAAGAAGCGCGAGCCTCATCCGGCCAACGGTGGTCTGCTGCCCGGTGTCGAGATCGACGAGAACGGCGCCGGAGCCAGCACTGCCGGTAGAGTATGCAAGCCTGGACCCGTCGTCCGACACTCGGGGCTCGGACTCGTAGCCGGTGCCCTGTGTCATGCGCATGGGCTCCCCGCCCTTGCTTGGCACGCGCCACAGTGCCAGAGTGCCTTCCCGCCACGACTCGAAGTAGATGTAGCGACCGTCGCTCGACCACGCCGGCTGCCTGTCACCCATCCCGTCACTCACAAGCTTGCGCGGCGCACCTCCGGCCGCGGGGACCATCCACAGGCTCTCGTACGATGAGTAGCCGATGGTCCTGCCGTCAGGAGACCAAGCCGCTCCGACGTGGTCCCACAAGCCGTGCTCACCTGTCGTGAGCACTACAGCGTCCAGGGGGTTGTCGAGGGGAGCCACCCATATGCGGAGCTCTCGGGTGTCGTCGGCTCGTGAGAACGCTACCCGGGTGCCATCCGGTGAGATGGCCGGGTACTCCGCGTCCTCAAGGAGCATCGTGGCGCCTCCACCGAACTGCCCCACTTTCCACACGCTTCGCAGTCCGGTTCGGTTCGACACGAACGCGATCGCCGCACCTTCCGGAAACCACGTCGGCGCAAAGTCGAAGCCGGGGTCGGTGGTCAGCTGCAGAACACGTCCTCCCACAATATCGGTAACGTACACGTCGGAGTTGCCTGACTCGTTGGAGACATAAGCCACGCGCGTTCCGTCCGGTGATATCGCCGGCTCGCCCTCCCATCCCTCGGCGCTGGTGATCTGCATCGGGATTCCGACAGGCATAGGCTTCTCGGCTCTCAGTCTGCCGGCCACCCACAACACCAGAAGCGCCACAACGGCTACCGCCGAGACGGTCGCGGCGATACGCAGGTTGCGCTCCTTCGCGCGCGCGTAGCGCCACGTCTCCGTTCTGCTCTCATCGCTCAGTTCGAGTTCACGGGCCAGCGCGCGGAGATCCTCGAGCATCTCGCTCATGCTGCCGTAGCGCTTGCCCGCCTTCTTCTCGAGTGCCTTCGCGATGATCTCCGAGAGCTGCGGCGGGGCGGACGGGACAACCTGGGACAGTGGATCCGGCCGGTCCTGCTGTATGGCTCGGATGACGGCGCGCTCTCCGTCCCCGCCGAAAGGACGTCGACCAGAGACCATCTCGTAGAGGAGAACCCCGAGAGACCAGATGTCGGCCCGCTCGTCCACCTCATCGCCACGCGTCTGCTCCGGGGACATGTACGCGACCGTGCCCACCGCGTTTCCGCTCTTCGTGAGGCTGCTCTGCCCCGTGAGCTTCGCCAGACCGAAGTCGACCAGCCTCACGTGCCCGGTCTCGGACACCATGACGTTCCCGGGTTTCACGTCGCGGTGCGTGATGCCGGCCTCGTGAGCGGCCACGAGCCCGCGCGCGATCTGGAGACCGAACCCAACGGCGTCCCCGACGGGCACCGGCCCTCTGCGGATGATGTCCTTGAGCGTGTCGCCCTCATAGCAGGCCATGCAGATGAAGACCTGGCCGTCGTCGGTCTCATCGATCTCGTGGATCGTGCAGATGTTCTGGTGTTCGAGCGTGGAGACGACCTGGGCTTCGCGGAGGAATCGCTCTCTTTGAAGCCTGTCGCCGGTCAGGTCCTGGGAAAGGAACTTGAGCGCCACCGTGCGGCCGAGCTTCGTGTCGGCGGCCTTGTAGACCGTGCCCATACCGCCCTCGCCGATCTTCTCGAGGATCGTGTAGTGGGAGATCGTCTTGCCGACCACTGCCACCTCCGCGTTGAGTGAACGTCGATGGGTAGCGCTACTGCGCGTACTGCAGCTGGTAGAGACGGTAGTAGTAGCCGCGCTTCGCCAGGAGTTCCTGGTGGTTGCCGACCTCGCGGATCTTGCCGTGGTGCATCACCAGTATCTTGTCCGCGTGCTGAATGGTCGACAGGCGGTGCGCGATGGCGATCGAGGTCCGTCCCTCCATCAGGCGGACGAGCGCGTCCTGGATCAGGTGCTCCGTCTCCGTGTCGATGTTCGACGTGGCCTCGTCCAGAACGAGAATGCGCGGGTCGAACGCGAGCGCACGAGCGAACGACAGCAGCTGCCGCTGCCCCGTCGACAGCGTCACGCCCCGCTCCCGGACCTCCTCGTCGTAGCCGCCGGGGAGCTTCTCGATGAACCGGTCCGCGTTGACGTGCTCGGCGACCTTCCTGATGTCCGAGTCGGAGATGGACTCGTTCCCCAATCGGATGTTCCCCTTGATGTCGCCGGCGAACACGAAGACGTCCTGCATGACCAGACCCAGATGCGAACGCAGGAACGACTTCTCCATGTCCCTGATGTCGACCCCGTCCAGCGTGATGCGGCCCTTCTGTATGTCGTAGAAACGCTCGATCAGGCTGATTATCGAGGTCTTGCCCGCGCCGGTCGCTCCGACTATCGCGACGGTCTCACCCGGCTCGACGGTGAACGAGACGTCCCTGAGCACCCATTCATCCTTGGCGTAGCCGAACCACACGTTCTCGAACGCTATCCGGCCGCGAATCTCGTCGGGCCGCCGGGGGGTCGCGGGCTCGGGAACCATGTCCTCGTCATCGAGCAGCATGAATATCCGCTCGGACGACGCCATCGCCTGCTGCATCGTCCCGTACTGCTGTGCGAGGTTCCTCAATGGACGGAAGAACATCTGCACGTACGAGAGGAACGCGACCAGCGTCCCGAGCGACAGCGTCGCCTGGACGACCTTGCCACCGCCGTACCAGATGACCAGCGCGATGGCCACCGAACTCGCCAGTTCCATGAGCGGCATGAACATCGCGAAGACCTTGAGCTGCTTCATCGCCGCGACGAAGTTCTCGTGGTTGATGCCGGCGAATCGATGGAAGCTCTCGGTCTCGCGCCCGAAGATCTGCGTCACCCGCATCCCGCTTATGCTCTCGTTCAGGGACGCGTTTATCCGGGCGACCTTGACGCGCACCTCGCGGAACGCGTCGCGGATGCGGACGCCGAAGCTCGCGGTGATCCACGCCGTGATGGGCAGGACGATGAAACTGACGAGCGCCAGGCGCCAGTTGAGCCTCAGGAGCACGATGATGACACCGATGAGAATGAACATGTCGTGCAGGATCGTGATCACGATCGACGTGAACATCTCGTGCAGTACGGCGATGTCGTTGGTCGCGCGCGTGACGAGCCTGCCGACCGGGTTTCTGTCGAAGAACGAGAGCGAGAGCTTCTGGATGTGACGGAGCACCATCATGCGAATGTCGTACATCACCCGCTGGGACGTGACCTCCATCATGTTGATCTGGAGCAGAGTGAAACCGAACGTCAACGCGAGGAGCACGAGAATGGCCAGCGCGATCTTCGCGACGCCGCGGAGGTCGTCTCCCCTCAGCTCTCGAAGGTCGTCTCGCGCGAAGTCGCTGAGCCGCTCCACGGGGATGCCGACGCGCGAGCCGGCGTCGAGGAAGCCGGTCTGGTCGAAAGTTCGCGCCTCGAAGAACGCGGCTTCAGCAAGGTAGTAGCGCCCGTCTTCTATCACGCCGAGCTCAGTGGACCGCGCCACCTCGCGGGGGTCGCAGCCGGACAGAGTCTTCGAACTGATGAAATAGCGCCCCTGGGCCCGCTCCGGGACACCGGAAGGAACGCCCTCAGGGGACGGCGCGTCGATGGGCAGCAGATCCCCGGTGTGCCCCGCGATGAACTCGCGCGCGACCTCACTGCCGTCATCCGCGACGAGGCGCGAGGTGGCCACGATGTGGTCATCAAGCGCCGTACGTGTCAGATAGGGGATCGCCAGCTCGAAGCACGTCACCGCTATCAGCATCAGCACGGCCAGCACGACGAGCCTCGAATACGGCCTGACGTACGTCATGAGCCGCCGCGCCAGCCGCGCGTCGTAGGGCTTGCCCAGGTTCTCTTCTTCGTGGTGGTCGTGGGACATCGACTACTCCGTTCGCCGCGCGTCCGTCGCCTGCTCTGCGCCGTCTGAATCGTCCATCGCGGCCTCAAGGAGCTGCCGCTCGTAGATGTTCGCGTAGAGCCCCTGCTGTCCCGCCAGCTCCTCGTGAGTGCCCCTCTCGATGATGCGTCCTTCATCGAGGACGATGATCTCGTTCGCGTGCTTGATGGACGAGATTCGGTGGGACACGATAATGCTCGTGCGGTTCTCGAGCGCACTGCTGAGCGCCTGCTGGATCCTCTCCTCCGTCGCCGTGTCGACCGACGACAGCGCGTCGTCCAGCACCACGATGGCGGGTGCGTGCAGAAGGGCCCGCGCGATGGCGACTCGTTGCTTCTGTCCGCCGGAGAGCGTGACGCCCCTCTCTCCGACCAGCGTGTCCAACCCCGAAGGGAAGCCCTCGATCTCGTCGAGTATGCCCGCGACGCGCGCGGCCTCGATCACTCGCTCTTCATCGGCGTCCGAGGCGCCGAACCTGATGTTCTCTCTGATGGTGTCGGAGAACAGGAACGTGTCCTGTGGGACGTAACCGATCGAGCCTCGAAGGGAGGAGAGCGTCAGCCCGGTGACGTCGTTGCCGTCCACGAGAACCAAGCCTTCGGTCGCCTCGTGGATCCTCAGGAGCAGGTTGCACACCGTGCTCTTGCCCGAGCCAGTCCTGCCGATGACGCCCAGCGTGTGGCCCTGCGGCACGGCGAAGCTGACGTCAACCAGCGAGGGCTCGAGTCCCTCCTCGTAGGAGAAGGTCACGCCGCGAAACTCCACCTCCCCCCGCGGGTCGGTAAGCTCAACGGCGTCTTCGTGGTCGGCGATCTCAGGCACCACCTCGAGGATCCGGTTGATCCTGCCCATCGAGGCCGCGCCCCGCTGGAGCACGTTGACGACCCAGCCCATCGCTATCATCGGCCAGGTGAGGATCCCCAGGTAGCTCGTGAACGCCACCAGGTCGCCGGTCGTGATGTCTCCGAGCATCACCTGCTTGCCGCCGTAGTAGATGATG
>JBDRTQ010000240.1:0-4004 GCA_043823885.1 Candidatus Eiseniibacteriota bacterium
CTGCTCGCCCAGCCACATGACGAAGATGGTGCCGGTCGTCATCGTGAGCATGGTCAGTAGTATGAACGCGATACCCGGTGTAGGGACGATCGGACTGCCCTCGATGGCCGGCAGGCTCTGGATATACATGGCCGCGGCGTACGACTGGACCAACGCCAGCAGCACGGTCCCGTAGCGGGTGTACTGCGTGATCTTCTTCCGCCCTTCCTCACCCATCTTCTGCAGCTTCTCGAAGTAAGGAATCACGGCCGTGAACAGCTGCAGGATGATCGACGCACTGATGTACGGCATGATGCCCAGGGCGAAGATCGTCGCCTGCGAGAATGCGCCGCCGACGAACATGTCGTAGAGCCCAAGGAGTGAACCCTGCTGCTGCTTGAAGTACACCGCCAGAGCTTCACCGTTGATCCCGGCCGTGGGCACGTGGCCGCCGACCCTGTAGACGATAAGCGCCCCGAGCGTGTAGAGAACGCGTCTCTTCAGTTCGGGTATCTTGAAGATGCTCTGAAGGCTCTGAAACACGTTGGCCATGATTCGTGTGCCTTTCTTCCTTTCCTACTTGACCAGCTCGATGGTTCCGCCCGCCGCCTCGATCTTCTCTTTGGCCGTCGCGCTGATCGCGTTGACCTTGAGATCGTAGGCCTTCGTCACCTCACCCATAGCAAGGACCTTCACCGGCATATTCGAACGTGTGACGATTCCGGCCGCTCTCAGCACAGCGATCGTCACGGTCCCTTCGAGTCCCGAGCGCTCGAGGTCGCTCAAGTTGATCACCTCGTACTCGCGCCTGGTCGGGTTCGTGAACCCCTTGATCGGCAGCCGTCTGGTGAGCGACAGCTGTCCGCCCTCGAACCAGGCCGGGATGCTCCCGCCCGAACGGGACTTCTGTCCCTTGTGCCCCCGTCCCGACGTCTTGCCGTGTCCGGAGCCGTGACCGCGTCCCACGCGTTTTCTGTTCTTGCGTGACCCCTTCGCGGGGCTCAGATCGTTAAGCTTCATTGCGGGGCCTTCCCTCTTGAATCCGCCACCGGGCATTCGTCGGCCCGGGTTGCTCGTAACCTCTTCGACTCAGTTCACCCGCGGGTCGTGTCGACCCTCGCTACTCGTTGACCTCTTCCACCACGACAAGGTGCTCGACCTTCTTGACCATCCCCCTGATGCAGGGATTGTCGTCGTGCACGACTACCTGGTGAAGACGCCGGATGCCCAGAGCTCTGATGGTCTTCTTCTGCATACCGCTGCGGTTGATCGCGCTCCTGGTCTGACGGATCTTGAGTTTGCTAGCCATTATCCGCCTCCGTCTCGCATCCGAAGAGCTCGCCGACGCTGATGCCCCTGGCCCTCGCCACGTCGGAGGCAGACCTCATCTCCTTGAACGCTTCCATCGTCGCCTTGACCATGTTGTGCGGGTTGTTGGACCCGATCGACTTGGCCAGAACGTCCTTCACACCCGCGCACTCCATGACTGCGCGGACCCCGCCGCCCGCCACTATGCCCGTTCCGGGACTCGCCGGACGCACGAGAACCCTCCCGGCGCCGAATCTGCCAAGAACGGTGTAGGGCAACGTGCCCCCCACCATCGGCACCGCGATCATGTTCTTCTTGGCGTTCTCGGTGCCCTTCTGGATCGCGGATGCGACGTCGTTGGCCTTGCCGAGACCTATGCCGACACGACCCTTCCTGTCGCCAGCGGCTACCAGAGCATTGAATCCGAAGCGCCGGCCGCCCTTGACGACCTTGGCCACCCGGTTGATGTGGATGACCCGCTCCTCGAATTCAGGCACCCTGGGCTCTCTGTCGTCCCTCTTGAATCTCCTGGGTTCCCTTGCCATCGAACTCCTACTCCCTCCCCTGGACGGACCTTGCTAGAACTCCAGACCGCCTTCCCGCGCTGCATCCGCGAGAGCCTGCACACGGCCGTGGTACAGGTAGCCGCCCCTGTCGAAACGAACCTGCTTGATTCCCTTCTCAAGGGCCATGCGAGCCAGGACCTTACCGACCGCCTTGCTTGCGTCGGTCTTGGTGTGATCCCCGTTCCCCAACAACTTCCGCACCTCATCAGTCAGGGTCGATGCCGAAACAAGCGTAGCGCCGTCGACGTCGTCGATCAGTTGCGCATACGTGTGTTTCAGGCTCCTGAACACGCTCAGCCGCGGGCGTCCGGAGTCACCGCTGATCTTCCTGCGGATGCTTTTCCGACGCCTCTGTCTTCCCGATCTTCTGATGCTGCTACTCCCCTTCATCGTCTCTCACCAGCCTCTGCTGAAGAATCAAGATGACACTGGCCAACTAGCCGCCAGACGAAACTGCCAGCTTGCCCGCCTTCCTCCGCACATGCTCGTCGTGATACCTGATCCCCTTGCCCTTGTAGGGCTCCGGGGGTCGCAGGGCCCTGATGTCAGCGGCTACCTGCCCCACCTGCTGCCTGTCGATCCCGCTGACGACGATTCGCGTCGACGCGGGAACTTCGATCTGGATCCCGTCGGGCGGCTCGAACACACATGGGTGCGAGAACCCGAGCTTGAGATGCAGGTTCTTCCCCTGAAGCTCAGCGCTGTAGCCGACGCCGATGATGTCCAGGTTCTTGAGGAACCCCGTGGACACACCGGTCACCGTGTTCGCAACGAGCGCTCGCATCGTGCCGTGCAGAGAGCGCGTTTCCTTCGTCTCGGAGGAACGCTCCACCGTCACGATGTTGTCCTCGACGCTCACGGTGATGTCACCGACTATCTCAGTCGCGAGCTCACCCTTGGGCCCCTTCACCTTGACGGTCCTGCCGTCGACGGTGACGGTCACGCCCTTGGGCATCTCTATTGGCGACCTACCTACTCTCGACATCGAACGTCTCCTTGCTCTGCGAAGCGCCCGGACCGGCCGAACGCCAGGGCGACCTACCAGACGTGGCAGACCACCTCACCACCGACTTTCTCTCTCCGGGACTCTTTGCTCGTGAGCACGCCCCTTGGTGTGGAGAGGATCGCCGTTCCGTAGTTGCTGCGAACGCGGGGTATCTCGCCTGCGCCGACGTAGTGCCGGAGCCCGGGCTTCGAGATGCGCGTGATCCCGCGTATGACACTCTCGCCATCCTTCGTGTACTTCAGCTGGACCTTGAGGATCCCCTGTTTGCTGTCCTCCACCACCTTGAAGTCCCTGATGAACTTCTCTCGAAGAAGCGCCTCGGCGATCGCCTTCTTGAACCCGGACGAAGGTATGTCGACGCTCCTCTTCCTGGCCTGACAGCCGTTTCTGATCCTGGTCAACATATCTGCGATAGGATCTGTCATCATGGTCGTTCTCTCCTCACGCACCTCCGCCCTGTCGGCTCCGCTTGTCGCGGGCCGAAGGCGGGGCGATGTGACGGGTCGTGTCCGCCAGGATCTACCAGCTGGACTTGACGACCCCGGGGATCTCCCCGTTCAGTGCCAGCTCGCGGAAGCAGATGCGGCAGAGCCCGAAGTCACGCAGATAGCCGCGCGGGCGACCACAGCGGTGACAGCGGTTGTATGCGCGCACCTTGAACTTCTGCTTCCTGGCCTGCTTCTCGATCAGTGCCTTCTTCGCCAAACCTATACCCCCAGATGGCGGTCGAGCTAGTGCCTGAAAGGCATGCCCATAAGCTTCAGAAGCTCGAACGCCTCTTCGTCGGTCCTGGCCGACGTAACGATGGTGATGTCCATCCCCTTCATCATGTCGACATCATCGTAGTTGATCTCGGCGAAAACCACTTGCTCCTCGAGACCGAACGTGTAATTCCCCCGTCCGTCGAAGGAATTCGTCGGAAGCCCACGGAAGTCGCGAATACGGGGAGCGGCGATGGTGACGAACCTGTCAAAGAACTCGTACATCATCTTGCCCCGCAAGGTGACTTTGCACCCGATCGGCTGACCGGCGCGGAGCTTGAAGTTCGCGATCGACTTCTTAGCTCGCGTCATCTTGGGCTTCTGTCCGGTGATGGTCGCCAGTTCCTTCATGGCGCCGTCGATAAGCTTGATGTCGTCCTTACC
>JBDRTQ010000241.1:0-11359 GCA_043823885.1 Candidatus Eiseniibacteriota bacterium
GAAGCTAGGGCGATATCCGCGAGGCAGGTCTGCGCCGAGGCCAAGGCCGGGCTGAGGGCGGCGTCCGACCAGCTCGACAAGACCGTGTTCCACTCGCCGATAGCGGGAGTCGTTACGCGACTGACGGTCGAGGAGGGTGAGAACGTCGTCACGGGCACGATGAACGCCCCGGGCACGGTGATCATGACCATCTCGAACCTGTCGAACATGGAGGTCGAGGTCGAGATCGACGAGACGGACATCGTCGACGTCGAGATCGGCCAGGACGCCGAGATCGAGATCGAGGCGCTGATCGACACGCTGCTGCCCGGCGTCGTTACCGAGGTCGGGAACTCGGGGATCACCAGCATGGCCGGCACGCAGGAGGAAGTGACGAACTTCCTCGTGACCGTGCTCGTCGGTGAAACGCACGAGGCGCTGAGACACGGCATGACCGCGACGGTCGAGATCGTGACGGCCGAGCACGTGGACGCCCTCAACGTTCCCATCCAGGCCATAGTGTCCCGCACGCCGACGGAGCTGGCCGAGAAGGCCGGCGACGAGAAGAAGGACGAGGAAGAGAAGAAACCCAGGAAGAAGCGAAGCGAACAGGACGAGGAGAAGGAGATCGAGGGCGTCTTCATCGTGGACGAGAACGACCAGGCTCAGTTCGTGCCGGTCACGACCGGCATCGCGGATGAGCTGTCCATAGAGGTGATCGGCGACCTTGAGGAGGGGCAGAAGATAGTGTCCGGTCCCTACAAGGTGCTCCGCAAGCTGAAGAACGGGGAGGATCTCAAGGTAGACGAGGAGAAGACCGACGAGACGGAGGAATAGCGGGTGTTGATCGAGCTGCGCGACATCGCCAAGACCTACGAGGTCGGCACCCAGGAGGTACACGCTCTCCGGGACATCGACCTCGCGGTCGAGGAGAACGAGTACCTCGCGATCATGGGACCGTCGGGCTCTGGGAAGTCGACCCTGATGAACATCGTGGGTTGTCTAGACACGCCCTCCGACGGCTCGTACCGTCTGAAGGACACGGAGGTCGCCTCGCTCGATGACGACGAGCTGGCGGAGATCCGCAGCGCCGAGATCGGGTTCGTCTTCCAGACCTTCAACCTGCTGCCCCGAATGACGGCGTTCCAGAACGTGGAGCTTCCCCTCATCTACGGTCGCGCCGCACGGAGCGCACGCGCCGAGCGGGTGTGGGAGACCATGGACGCCGTGGGCCTGACGGAGCGCGCCCATCACAGGCCGAACGAGCTTTCCGGCGGGCAGAGGCAGCGCGTGGCCATCGCCAGGGCGCTCATAAACAGGCCCTCCATCATCCTCGCGGACGAGCCGACCGGCAATCTCGATTCGAAGACCGGCGAGGAGATAATGCAGATATTTCGTGAGCTGAGCAACGCCGGCAACACGATAATTCTCGTGACGCACGAGCAGTACATCGCCGAGCACGCCGCGAGGATAGTCAAATTGCTGGATGGCCGAATCGCCAGCGACAGGCCGAGCTGACGCGCGGCCGAGCGCAACTACTATGGAATTCCGAGAGACACTCCTGAGCTCCGTCCGGACGCTCCGGTCGCATAAGATGCGCTCGGCGCTCACCATGCTTGGTGTCGTGATCGGCACGGGCGCGCTTGTCGCCGTGATGGCGCTCATCGCCGGGCTGAACAGCAGCGTTTCGGCGCAGTTCCAGTCAGTGGGAACCGACATCATCTCCGTGAGCCGCTATCCGTGGGTTCAGATGGGCGACAACGAGGACTACCAGGATCGGAAGTTGATCACGCGCGCCGACGCCGAGGCCGTGGGGCGTCTGTCGAGCGTAGGCCTGATGTCGCCGAACATCCACACGAGAAGGCACATTGCCCACGAGGGCAGGACGGTCCGATACACGCTCGTGACAGGAACGACGGCCGAGTACGAGACCATCGCCAACTTCACCGTCGAATCGGGGCGGTTCATTACCGATCTGGACGTCGACCGGCACAGGCAATCGGTGGTGCTGGGCTCCGCTGTCGCCGAGGAACTGTTTCCCGTGCGAGACCCGCTCGAGAAGGACGTCCGCGTCGGAGGGAAGCGATTCACGGTCGTCGGCGTGCTGGCGTCGAAGGGCGATATCTTCGGCGAGAGCATGGACGACCTGGTCCTGATACCCATCACCTCGTTCGAGAAGGCGTTCGGTTCGCGGAGGTCCGTGGTCATCGATTGCTCGCCCGCCGATGGAGTGCCCATCGAGCGCACGATGGACGACATTCGTCAGCTGATGAGGATCCGGCGCGGAGTCGCCAGAGGGGCGCCCGACGATTTCGCCATCAACACGCAGGAAGACCTGATGTCGGCCTACAACAGCCTGACCGGGGTGCTGTACTTCGCGATGACCGGCATCGTCGCGCTCGCGCTTCTCGTGGGGGGCATCGGCGTGATGAACGTCATGCTCGTCTCCGTTGCCGAGCGCACCCGCGAGATCGGCGTTCGGAAGGCCATCGGCGCCAAGAGAAGAGACATCGCGTCGCAGTTCCTGATCGAATCGATCATCCTGACCGGACTCGGGGGCATCATCGGCATCATCGGCGGGTCCGCGATCGGGCTGTTCGTCAAGGCGGTGACGCCGCTGCCGGCCGCAGTGACCCCCGCGGCGGTTGGTCTGGCTGTCGGTTTCGCGTTGGCCACGGGGCTGGCGTTCGGGTTCTACCCGGCCCTCCGCGCCAGCAGGCTGATACCCATCGAAGCACTGAGGTACGAATGAGCGCATCGCCAGACAGGACGGCCCGTCCGAACTCGGGCGTTCGGCGACGCGCGGGGTCAGGCGGCGTGCCGTCCAACCGGCTGCTCGAAAGCGTGCTGGCCGCGTTCAAGGCGATCCGTGCCAACAAGGTGCGGGCGACTCTGACCGCGCTCGGTATCATGATCGGCGTGATGAACGTGGTCGCGATGGTCGCGCTCATCTCGGGCATCAACGAGAGCGTGCTCGACCTCTTCCGCTCGATGGGAACGAACACGTTCACGGTCATGAAGATGCCGGCGGGGAACGTCAACTACGAGCAGTACCTCGAGTACGTACGGCGGCCCGACTTCAGCTACGGTGACGCCGAGGCCGTGGCCGAACTCTGTCCGGACGTCGAGGCCGTGTCGCCTCAGACCTTCGTCATGAGGAAGATCAAACGCGGGTCCGAGTCGACCCGCTCTCTCCCGGTAATGGGCGTAACTCCCGAGTACCAGTACGTCGCCGACAGCGACGTCGGCGACGGGAGGTTCTTCGCGTGGCCGGAGGCCGACAGGCGGCGCCAGGTGATCGTTCTGGGCGCCCCGGTGGCCGAGCACCTGTTCCCGGGAGAGGACCCCATCGGGAAGGACGTGCTCGTCGGTGACCGCAAGTTCAGGGTCGTGGGTGTGATGGAGGAGATGGGCCAGCTCATCGGGCAGGACCTGGACAACTACGTCATAGTACCCTACAAGACCGTCGGCAAGCTCTTCGGCGAGAGGCTGACGACCCGGCTGGCGGTGAAGGCGGAGAACTCCGAAGTGATTGACGACGCGATGGAGCAGGTGACGCGCGTCCTGCGCTCGCGGCGCGGGCTTCGTGCGGGGGACGACGACAACTTCGAGATCATCACGCAGGGACAGCTGGTCGAGATGTACGAGAACCTGACCAACGTCACCTGGATCGTCATGATCGGCATATCGGCCATCGCGCTGATCGTGGGTGGCGTGGGCATCATGAACATTATGATGGTATCGGTCACGGAGCGTACGCGGGAGATAGGTATCAGGAAGGCCGTCGGCGCGCGCTCTCGCGATGTGCTCACGCAGTTCCTGGTCGAGGCCGCGGTGTTGTCGGCGCTGGGCGGAGTGATGGGCCTGTTGGCCGCCGCCGGCCTTGCCGCGTTCATCGCCTCGGCGACGCCGATGCCGGCGAGCATCCAGCCGTGGTCGGTCTTCCTTGCGCTGGGGGTTTCGACTACAGTAGGGGTGTTCTTCGGTTACTACCCGGCTTCCAGGGCCGCGAAAATGGACCCCATCGATGCGCTGAGGTACGAGTAAGTGCGGACTTCACCACTTGCAGCGGTTGCGTCAGTCACACTGATCCTCGCGGTCTGCCTGGCCGCTCACGGGGCCCCGGTGGACGTGGGCACCCCGGCGAGCATGGGGGGCATGCGGTTCTCCGCGGACGTCTCCGTCGCTCCGGCGGCGAACGGAGAGGGCACGATCACGGTCAGTTACTCCGTGACGTACGACGCGCTGCACTTTCTGCGACACGAGGGCGGCTATCGGGCGAGGTACGAGATCACTGCCATCCTCTACAACAAGGACGGACGGCAGGTGACGGGCGATTCATGGCGCAGGACCGTCATGGCCGCGACGTACGAGGAGACCAACGAGCGCCGAACGGCCGCAGCGGATGAACTCCCGTTCTCTGTTCCGGCCGGGCGCTACACCCTCAAGCTGGAACTGACCAGCGTTGACACGCGGGCCACGGGCCGGATCGAGCGCGCGGTGACCGTTCCCCGGATGAAACCGGGCGAGCTGACGCTCGGGACCGTGCTCTTCGAGACCAACGGCTCCGACGTGACCCAGGGCGAGGCCGGGACGGTTCCGAATCCCTCGCGCGTGTACGGCGAGGACAAGCCGGATGCCAGGGTCGTCGTCCCCGTCTACGGCACGCCCGACTCGCGCTACGCGGTCGCGATAACCGTCAAGGACGAGCGGGGCCTCCTGAAGAAGAGCCACAGGGACTCCGTGGTCCAGACGGGTTTCCTTCAGGAATACGTGTTCGAGTTCTCCGTGCTTGACCTCGAAGTAGGCCCGCACGTTCTGGAGGTTGAAGTGTTTCCGACGCCTACGGGTCGCGCGGTCAGCGCCAAGTCGAGGTTCCTCGTCGTCACGTCTCCGCTGAGCTGGGGCGAGGACGAGGAGAAGATGCTCGCGCAGATCAGCTACGTCGCCACGCGAGACGAGATGGACGTCCTGGCGAGCGTGCCGCCCGAAGAGAGAGCTCCGGTCTGGGACGAGTTCTGGGCCGAGCGCGACCCGGACCCCCACACTGTCGTCAACGAGTTCAAGGCGGAGTTTCTCAGACGGCTGGGTTACGCCAACGCGCAGTTCAGGTCGATCGTCGAGGGCTGGCAGACCGACATGGGGCGCGTCTACATACAAGAGGGCGAGCCCGACGACATAGACTCGCAGCCGATCGGGCAGATGCTCAACGCCTGGGAGATCTGGTACTACTACGCCGACCACACGAAGTACGTGTTCGTCGACCGTGAGGGTTTCGGCGAGTTCGTCCTGCACGAGGTCAGCCGGATCTGAGGGGACAGCATGAGCGACGGACCTGTTCTTGTCAGGGGGCGCGTGCACCCCATGGACAGTCCCGGGCGTGTCCTGGACTGGATGCTGATCGACTCCGGGCGCATCTCTGCGACCGGTGAAGGGGAGCCGCCGGCAGAGTTGTCGAGCGCCGCGACCACGCTCGATCTCCGCCCGAACACCATCGTTCCCGTCCTGCACGACTGCCACGTTCATTTCATGCAGACAGGTCTCATGGAAGTGGACGTCGATCTCTCCGTCGCGAGGCGGTTCGACGACGTGCTTTCGATCCTGACCGACGCCGTCGCTTCGCACGAGGGCGCCCTGCTGCGTGCGCACACGTTCGACCCGGACCTCCTGCCCGACGGGAGGTATCCCGCGCGGCAGGAACTCGACGGCGTTTCCTCGACAGTGCCCATACTGGTCAAGCGCCGCGACGGCCACTCCGGGGTCGTCAACACGGCGGCGTGGGAGCTCATCGGCGTCCCGGACGGTCTGGACGGTGTCGAGCGCGACGAGTCGGGCGGCGTGGCGGGCACTCTCCGCGAGGAGGCCTACACGTTCACGGTCCGGAAGTCCGAGTCGTTTCTGACGCGCGAGGAACGGATCGAGTGCTTCCGCCGCGCGGCCGCGCTTGCGGCGAGCAGGGGCATCGGCGTCGTGCACGCGCTCGCTGGCAGCAAGGTTCCCGGCGACCGCGACGTGGAGATCCTGCTGGACATCCAGAGCGAGCTGCCGATCGACACGGTCATATACTCCCAGTTTGAAGACGTCGACCGCGTGGTCGACCTCGGGCTTCCCCGGATAGGCGGATGCCTGCTTCTGGACGGTTCGTTCAGTTCGGGCACGGCGGCGCTGGCCGAGCCCTACGAGGACAGGGAGGGGACGGGCGTTCTCTACTACGACGACGAGCACCTGATCGACTTCTTCCGGAGGGCGCACTCGAAGGGACTTCAGGTCTCGGTGCACGCACTGGGGGAGAGGGCGATCGACCAGGCGCTCCGCTGCTACGAGGCGGCCTGCGGGAACGGCGTGCGCGACGCGCGCCATCGCATCGAGCACTGCGAGCTTCCGAGCGACGAGCACATCGCGACCATCGCGGGCATGGGTGTGTGTCCGTGCGTCCAGCCGACGTTCGAGTTCCTGTGGGGCGGACCCGGCGGCATGATAGAGAAGAGGCTCGGTCCGGCCAGAGCTGCCCGCACCAATCCCCACCGGACCATGCTCGGTTCCGGGATCCCCCTGGCGGGAGGTTCCGACTCCTACGTGACCCCGATGGACTCTCTGCTGGGCATCCACTCGGCCGTCAACCGTCCGAACGAGTCGGAGCGGCTGTCCGTTTTCGATGCGGTGGCGCTCTTCACGAGCGGGGCCGCGCGGATGTCTTTCGACGAATCGAAGAGGGGCACTCTGGAAGCGGGGAAGGAAGCCAGTTTCACCGTGCTCGAGGACGACCCGTTCGAGGTCTCACCCGACGCGATCCGCGACGTCGGCGTGGCCGGTCTCTACGTCAGGGGAGAAAAGGTTCTGGCCTAGCGGTCCCCTCAGCCTGTCGACGGGAAGAACACCTCGTGGAGCGCCTCGAGGACCCGGTTCGAGCCCTCCGGCCTTATCACCAGCACCGTCGATCGCCCTCCGGAGACCATCGCGAGGAGCTCTTCACCCGCGGCCGCGACGGCCGCCACGGCGGCCGATGCGGACGCGGCCGATCCGGCCTCGCGACCCACAGCGCAGACGAGGTCGGCGCGACGGACCGTGACGCTCTCGTCGTTCCGGTCGAGAAGGTCTCCCATCGCCGCCCGCTCGACGGCGGCGACCGTCCGATCCCCCAGCGTCGTGACGAACTTGACGTGCTCCGACAGCTCGCCGATGCGTGCGGTGACCGCTGCCGCGGGAGGACTCTCCCACGTCACCAGCTCGATGTCGCCCAGCAACGACAGCCCGGCGACCGGCGGTCCCGGCCGCGTGGGTTCGCCCAGGACTATGGTTCCGGGCGAGTCGGACGCGCTGCCGAGCACGTGCAGCGTGATGCCTTTCTCCTCCGCGAATCGGACGGCGTCCTCCTTGAGCACGGTCGCACCGTGCCTCGCGAGTTCGCACATGTCCTCGAACGAGATCTCGGCTATCTTCACCGCCGCCGGCACCACGTTCGGGTCGGCGGTGTAGACGCCGTCGACGTCCGTCAGAATCTCACAGCGTTCGGCGCCCAGCGCCGCCGTCAGGGCGACGGCGGTCGTGTCGGATCCCCCTCTACCCAGCGTCGTCACGTCCTTCGCCGTACTCACGCCCTGGAACCCGCCGACGACCACGACGTTGCCCGATGCGAGCTCGCGAACCACTCTGTCGGGCCGCACCTCAAGGATGCGGGCTTTCGTGTGTCTGGTGTCCGTGATTATGCCGACCTGAGAGCCGGTGAAGGAGACAGCGGGGCAGCCGATCGAATTCAGCGCTATGGAGAGAAGCGACATCGATATCCGTTCGCCGGCCGTCATCAGCATGTCCAGTTCGCGCTGGTTCGGCTCGGCGGCAAGCGCCCCGGCGTCCCTGAGGAGCGCGTCGGTCGTGTTCCCCGGGGCCGAGACCACCACGACGACGTCGTTGCCGCCATGCCTGAGCGCGGCGACCCTCCCAGCGATTGCGAGGATCCGCTCACGGCCGTCGATCGAGGTTCCCCCGTATTTCTGAACGATCGTTGCCATGGGACTCCGGTGTGGCGTTCGTTGCTCCCGGCGCGTACGCCCGCGCCGGCGCTCCTGCTTGACTATTCATCTACCACATCACGTCGGACGGGTCAACGCGTCCGTTGCTTCGGGCGCGACTTGACAGCCGCCGACCCGCCCGGCTACGCTCGTCCCGGCACAACTGACAGCTTACATACGGGGCCGCGTCCGCGCGTCTCCCGGAGTCGCGGAGGGTTGAGATGGCGCAGCGATTCGATCTTGCGGTGATCGGTGGCGGACCGGGCGGATACGTGGCGGCGATAAGGGCGGCACAACTCGGGCTCAGGGTCGCGCTGGTGGAGAAGGAGCAACTGGGCGGGGTTTGTCTCAACCGGGGGTGCATCCCCACGAAGGCGCTCCTGGCAAGCGCCGGCCTTCTCGAGGCCGTGAAGCGGGCGAAGGAATTCGGCGTGACGGTCGACGGCGTCCGGGCGGACGTGCCCGCGATGTTCAGACGGAAGGACGAAGTGGTCGCCCGCCTGCGCGGCGGCGTCGAGATGCTCCTGAAGAAGCGGAAGGTGACCGTGTACTCCGGCGTAGGGTCGCTTCGGGCGCCCGGTGACGTCAGCGTCGATGGGCCCGACGGCGAGGTCGCGATCGAATGCGACCGCGTAATACTTGCGACGGGGTCGACGCCGATCGTCCCTGACGCGTTCCCCTTCGACGGCAGGGTCGTCGTTACGACGCGCGAGGCGCTCGAATCGTCGGACCTTCCGCCGGACGTGCTCATCATCGGCGCCGGCGCCGTCGGCTGCGAGTTCGCGGGGTTCTACTCGTCTCTGGGACTCTCCGTCACCCTCGTAGAGATGCTGCCCGATATACTGCAGGGGGAGGACCCGTCGGCGGTCAGGCTCCTGAAGGCGGCCATGAAGAAGAAGGGCGTGGACGTGCGAACGGGAACGAGGGTCGAGTCCATAGAGATAGATGGCGACTCGGCACGGACGACCCTGGCGGACGGAACGTCGGTAGAGACGGGACGCGTGCTCCTGGCGATGGGGCGCGGCCCCGACTCCGGAGGCTCGGGAATACCCGCGGCGGGCATCGAGGTCGAGCGGCGGGCCGTCGTCGTCAACGAGAAGATGGAGACCTCGCTCCCCGGCGTCTACGCGATCGGTGATCTGGTGGGGGGCTGGCTGCTGGCCCACGTCGCGTCCCGGGAGGGCATCGTGGCCGCGTCCAACGCGGCCGGCCGCGACACGGCGATGAACTATCGCGTCGTGCCCAGGTGCACGTTCACGAGACCCGAGATAGCGAGCGTGGGACTGACCGAGAAGGAGGCGGGGGAGAGCGGGATCGAACTCTCGTCAGGGAGATTCTCCTTCGCCGCCTCCGGCAAGGCTCTGGCAGAGGGAGAAGAGCAGGGGTTCGTCAAGATCCTGTGCGGGGCCGCCGGCGGTCGCGTGGTCGGGGGAGTGGTGGTCGGACCTCACGCCTCGGACCTGATCCACGAGGTCGCGCTGGCGGTCGAGGCCGAGCTGTCGTTCGACAGGCTCGCGGGGATGATACACGCGCATCCGACGCTGGCGGAATCGGTCATGGAGGCCGCGGAAGCTGTCGAAGGGCTGAGCATCCACTCCGGCTAGTGTCGGGGAGCCGCCCGGGCCGGTCTCGTGGATTGGTCGGTGGTCGTCCCTACTTGATGCAGCCCCTGCGCTTGAGCAGCTCCACCCGCGACTCGAGGCTGTAGAGCTTGACGATGACGTCCGTGATCGGGTCCAGCCTGATCCTCTGCACGCACTTGCTGTAGAGACCGTGCTGAAGAGCGGACGAGTTCTCCTTGAGGAGCACGTTCTCCATCACCAGCTCGTCAGTGGGCGGCACGAACCACAGGTCTATCGTGACGTCGTTGCCGTAGTCGATCAGCTCGGTGAACTCGAAGGCGCCGTCTGACGATGTCAGCTGCTCCGTCACCAGAAGCCCGCCCATGTACAACTTGACGTTGACGTCCAGCATGGGCCGCCCGTCCTCGGCGACTACCAGTCCCGTGATGGTCGTCTCGCTCTTCCCCGCGAAGCCGCTGCGCACGATCGTCTGCGCGCCAGTCGTCTGCGTCGGAGCCGTGTCGGCGGGACCCACGGCTGCCGCGGGAAGCGACATCACCAGGAGCGTCGCCGCGACGAAAACAAGAACCCTATTCATACGCCGTTCCACCTTCCCTTGTGCTCGGAGTCCGTTACCCTCGGAAAAACCCTAGCAAGGGCCCCGTGCCCTTGTCAACGTCAAAAGGCCCCGGGAGCGGCTTGTTGAGGGTCCCGAGCGGTGCTATACTGCCTACCAGTGAAATCACTTCAGCATAGAAGCCGCGTTCGCGCGCGACGGTCGCTGTCCATCGCCGTCGTTCTTCTGGTCGTCCTGCCGACGTCAGCGCTCTCCGTCGGGAGCGTCAGCACCGTCTCTCCTCGCCCGATGGCGATGGGAGGGGCCTTCATGGCGGTCGACGATGAACTCGCCGCGATGGTCTGGAATCCCGCCGGCTTCATGCCGGCGACCTGCGGAGAGGGGGTCGGCTTCCGCGTGCACGTCAACATTCTCGGCGCTCCCGCGATCGCGCGCGAGATCGGTCTCCTGACCGGCGTCGAGTCCGAGCCCTTCTCGTTCCTGCCGGCCATCGAGAAGCTGTCGATCGCGCTGGGAGGCATCGTGAAGGGGGCGACCGTTCGGTCTGGCGGAATGGCCGTGGGCGCCCTGATGCTGGAGGAGCACCTGGATCCCACCGGGTTGGCCGGCTCCAAGGGACTCGCCGACGCGAGCGACCTTCTCAGCGCGTACTACACGTCGTTCGCGTTCGCGTTCCAGCTGGCGCCGAGCGTGACCATCGGGGCGAGCGAGATCGTCCTCTCCGGGTGGGACACCCCGGGCAGACGGACGAACGGAACGGGTCGCG
Source organism: Candidatus Eiseniibacteriota bacterium (assembly GCA_043823885.1). Taxonomy (GTDB): domain Bacteria; phylum Joyebacterota; class Joyebacteria; order Joyebacterales; family Joyebacteraceae; genus JALGZG01. The sequence continues at coordinate 10,894 of JBDRTQ010000241.1, forward strand.
CCTACGGGGCGCTCCTGCGCCCCAACGACAAGGTGACCGTCGGACTGACGTACCTGGACCTGCCGAACGACTTCGAGCACTACAGGCTCGAAGTCGAGGGCCTCGGGTCACGAACGATGAACGCGGGCATTGCGTATCGTCCCGTGGAGGACGTGCTTCTCACGTTCGATCTGCGCGACCTCTCCGAGAAGCACCCGGAGACCTCGCTGGAGCCCCGCGTCGGATTCGAGTGGAATCTCTGGGGCCGGGGCGCGCTCAGGGCGGGAGCCTACCGTGAAGACGGCGGCGAGACCAACGTCCTAACACTGGGCGTGGGTTCGATCCCCGCGTCCGCGTGCATGCGGAGCGGACGGACACCCGGTGGGGACTCGTTCGTCCTGAACTACACGGTTCTTCTCAAGCAGGAGGGTACGCCGAGACACCTGCTCTCGGTGCTCCTGCACTTCTGACCCGGGTCGCGCGTCGG
>JBDRTQ010000242.1:0-5082 GCA_043823885.1 Candidatus Eiseniibacteriota bacterium
GTACGAGGAACATATCGTCTCCGTGGGCAAGCGGCTCACTATCGTCGGTGGTGGCGCTGAGGTCACGGAACTGGTGTGGGGTGGTACTGAGACGATCGTCCAGTTCGTGGAACCTTCCGGACTAGTCGCGGGCCGAATCACCGACATGTCGATTCGGCGCCTCGGTGCGAGTGGCCGTGGCGTGACCTTGGAGTGGTCGGCCAGCTTGTACCTCGAACGCTGCGAGCTTAGCGGGACAACCCGCGGCCATGGCGGGTGGCACGAGTCGGGAAATCTCTCGCTCCAGGCGACGGACACGTTGATGGAGAGCATCGACCTCTTCGGAGGAGGATGGTCATACCTGACTGGCTGCACGTTTGCGAACGCGGAGGTGGTCGGCTGGTTCGATTATGTGAACACAGGTCCTCAGCGTTTCATCTTGACGTCCTGCGAGGGAGACACGGTTCATATCGGAGCCGTCGCCGACCTAGACGCCTCCGACAGCGAGTTAGGCGGCGTCCGTCTCCACGGCGGGTATCACGCCTGGCCGTCGATTCGTGGGCGCGACTCCGACTTGGGGCATGTGCGTCTGACCGACGACTGCGACATCGTCGACGTACATGACTGTGATCTCCTCAGTTTCTCCTACGTTACGGCGGCGTACGACGGCGGGCTCTTCGAGCTGATCGGCAGCACGGTGCACGGCTCGGTTACCATGCAGTGCATCGAGCTTGGCCCCCGCATAGAACACAACACTATTATGGGGGGATTCGAGTACACGGGTGACTGGTGGGCGTCGCCGAACAAGTTCCGGAGCAACATAATCGTCGGCCACACGACCATTGAGACGGGCGGTCCGCTGGTCATATCGCACAACGATTTCGTCGGTGGATCTCACATAGTTGCAGCCGGCGCTACTGTGACAGCTAACATAGAGTTGGACCCGCTGTTCTGCGACTCGCCCGACGACGTGACCCTGCAGTCGTGCTCGCCTTGCGTTGGGGCAGCACATGACGGGACGGAGATCGGCGCTTGGGGTGTCGCATGTGAGTGCTCCACGCCCGTGCAAGAAACGAGTTGGGGGGCAATCACGTCCGGGTACCGGCAGCCGTCTAACTCTTATGAGGCCTCGTTCCGTCAATAGGTAAAGTACGCCGTTGAACGGGCATGTGTGGGCCGTTCTCATGGCGATGTCTGGAGCGAGAAGCCTGTGTCCTGACTTGATTTCCGGATTCTGGCGCATGGCGGTCCTGCACCAAACACCTATTGAGGTTCACGGCTCATCTGGGACGAGCCGACGGAGCGGTGGCTCCGTGACCTAGAAACGAATGTGTGCCCTCGTACCGGCCCAATCAAGCGATGGGCTGAACGCGGTGTGCGTTCTCCAGTTAGTGGGGGGTTCGGGTGAGGGGCAGGACACGTACCTTCCGTTCTTTGACATCGTGTAGCTGTATCGGAGCGGGACGGCCATCCAATCAAGCGCAGAGGATTGCCGGGATACGTCCCAGAACGGGTCTGGTGGTCTCTGCCACAGGGTGTTGTCCCGTTGACCAGGCTCATCCTCGTTGGCTCCAGTTAGATGCCAGGCTTGACCGTCCCCTCCGTTGTCAGGTTCTCAGGAACTTCTCCTTGTCGAAGGCCTTCTGTCTGAGGAGCATGTAGTAGACGGCTCGTCCGAGCTTCTGTGCGAGGATGGAGAGGGCCTTTGCCTTTCCGTGCTTCGAGCGCAGCCGGTCGATGTACTTCTGGGCTTCGGGGTTGTTCCTGAGGAAGAGGACCGCCGCTTCTGAGAAGGCCCACTTGAGGTACGGGTCGCCGATCTTGTTGCCGGAGGTGCCGGAGCGTTTTCCGGCGGACTCCTTCGGGCACTTGACGAGCCTGCCGTATGAGAGGAAGTTCTGGACCCTTGGGAATCGGGTGATGTCGTGGATCTCGTAGAGGATGACGAGTGCGAGGATGTCGCCGATACCGTCGACGGAGCAGAGCAGGTGGAATGCATTGGGGTCGTGGAGCTTCGCGTTGCGTAGGATGTGGCGCTCCAGGTCCTTGAGGAGGCGTTCGTAGTGGTCGATGAGCTCGAGGTTGACCTCGATGCTCTTCCTGACGGTGGGGTCCTGGAACTGTTCGGCGATGCCGGCTCTGTTGGACTTGTAGGCGATTTTCTTGCCGAATGGGTCCATGTTATACTGGCTGTTGGAGTTCTGGATGTGAGCGAGGAGTTCGGCTCTTTTCCTCGAGAAGTACATGCGTCTTCTGAGGAGGTCACGTGTCGCTCTCATCTTGTGGGGATAGACGTAGGCGAGGGGGAAGTTTCCGCCTCTGAGGAGGGCCGCGATCTTCCGGGAGTCGATCCTGTCGTTCTTTGTCTTGGCTCCGTGGATGAACTTCATGTAGAGGGCGTGACCGAGGACGAAGCGGATGTTCTCGTGGGCGCAGAGGTCGGCGAGCCAGTACCAGGTGAAGACGCACTCGGTGCCGACGACGAGATCGTCGCGGTATGGTTCGATGGCCCTGAGGAATGGTTCCGGTCTGGCGGGCAGGTTGCGGTGCAGGAGCACCTGGGCGTCGTGATCGATGACACAGAGGTACATCGATCTGGCGTGCAGATCGACGCCGCAGTAGTGCTTGTGTTGCTCGGCATAGAATCCCATGGGGCCTTCTCCTTTCTGGTTGGTTGCCAGGCGTTGTGCACTACGTCAGCATACCCAAGTGGTAGGCTGAGGGGGAGGCCTCAATAAGTATCACTTCAAGTTCGTTGTCCCGGAGAAGGGAGTGCCAATGGGAATCGCGATCTTCATCATCGTCCTAGTGGTGATCATCATCGTGATTGCCCGATCGAGGGGGACCTCGTCTGCAGATCCCGGCGAGGTTGTCTCTATCAACGACGTTGACCAGGCCGCGCTTGAGGAGTTCGATGGCGTTTTCGACGACCAGTTCGACACGGACCCATACCTGGTTTTTGACGGCCCCCTTTCGTCCGATACGCCTGCTGAGTTCCTGCCGCTCATGCAGACTATCCGGAGGGAGAGCGCGTGGCGCCAGGTCTTCGGCAAGCGCCTCCGCAAGGACCGCGACGGGAACTACGACTCCATAGTGGTGGATGGCTACTACTACGGATTCACTCCGATCGTTGTGGCCGAGGCTCAGGAGCAGGCCGCAATATCAAGTGGCAAGAAGCTCGCGTATCGCCCAGATGATGTCGCCAACTGGGTGTTCGAATTCGGATTCACCGTTGACGACTTCGCTCAGATTCCGGATGACTACAAGGACTACGTTCAGGCGCTTCAGCTGGCAGAGAGTGGGGAGCTGGAGAAGGCGATCTCGCTAGCTGAGGCTGCCGCCGCCGCACGTCCGGACGAGACCTCGTATCCCGATCTCGTCACTGAGCTCAAGCTCAAGTCTGGTGACACGGGTGGAGTCGACGACGCCATAGCCTACTACGAAAACGACATGGACTCGGCGGTCCACGGCGGCGACGCTCATGGGTGGCTCAGGGCGCTGGTCGAGGCCAACCAGCACGCCAAGGCAGTCGGCGCCATTGAGAGAATCGATGCCCTGCTGGAGGATCTGGTAGAGGGGCGACGAACCAACCGGATCTACGGCGGGCAGTCACGGGAGTTCGTGGTCGAGAAGCGGGCCCAGTTCCACAACGGTCTTGGTTCTGCAGTCGATCTCGGGAAATCGGCAGACCTCGCAGCCCCAAGCGTGGATCAGCAGGGTCTCCGCGAGCTATGTCGCGTTGTCCTCAGGCTTGACTCGTCGCCGAAGGCCCGGTTGTTCGCCCAGCGGTGCGCGGACGCGTTCGCTTCTGGGTCAGACACTGAGACAGCTCGGGAGTTCTACGAAGCCGCACTGAGACTGGCGCGAGGGGAGGAGAAGCCTCGGGTCATCGAGACATTGGAGAAGCGTCTGGCTTCCCTTTGACCGCGTCGCGGCGGCACCTAACATCCTCTAAGCCGTTGCGAGTCCTTTCTTGGAGTATGAGACGTCGCCCCAGGTGGCTGTGATCATGGCTTTTGCCTCGGTCTTGCTGATGGGGTTGCCTGACAGATCACGGAAGACGTAGTGCGGTCGGGTGGTCTTTCTGGCCTCCGCTTGCTTGAGTTCTTTCATGAGCTGATGGATCCTGGGAAGGAGCTTGGCGTTGGCCACGGCACAGACGGCCTGGGTGTGGTTGTGTCCTGCTCGTCTCCTCTTGTGATAGAAAGCGGCCATTTCGAGGTCCCACTTGTACGCGTTCTCGGCCGCGAGGTAGAGGCATCGTTTGTAGCGGTTGCAGCTCATCTTTGACAGGGGCATAGACGAGGATGCGTGATCACCGGTCTTCCTGACGGACGGATAGAAGCCTGCGAAGCCCTTGTGCTTGTTGATGCTTTCGAAGCGGTCGATGTCGCCGACACAGGTGCGGATGCCGGCCGCAAGGATGTATCGGATACCCGGGAGCGAGATGAGTGAGTCCGAGGGATCGATTCTTCTGTTGAGTGTCTTGATGTGCAGCTCGAGCAGACCGCAACGTTGCTCCTCCCGTTCGAGCTGATCGAGCTCCCAGTTGATCTCGTCCTGCAGGATCCGTTCGTCGAAGGGCATAGAGTCGGCATCTCGGACGACTCGGTAGAGTTCCATGGCGTCGCTGCAGGCCAGGAAGAGCTTGTCGAGTGTGTCGGGTTCGAGTTCGAGTCGATAGCGTTTCTGTAGGAAGAGGCCGAGCCGTTTCTTGCCGAGTCTGAGGGCAGTTCTGGGGTCGATGTAGGTACGCAGGAAGGCACGGCCGGCCTCGTTGAGGAGGAAGCCGTCTGGGAGGTTCGTGAGGCCCGGATTGACGGCTTCGCAGAGGTCCTGTATGCGCTGCTTGCGTCTGGCGAGAGAGTCGACGACGCGATCGCGCTGTCTGACGATCTGGTCGAGACGTGCCTGAACACCTGGAGGTAGGAAGACCTGGGCGGTATCCTTGGGGTAGTTCCTGAGGCACCGCGCGAGTGTGAGGGCGTCGATGCGGTTGGTCTTCGTCAAACTGGGCAAGGTGAAGCAGACCAGCAAGTTCGTTAAAAACCCCATGCAGTTCGTCACCGTGCCCGCGGTGAGCCGCAACCTGCACCTGCGCCT
>JBDRTQ010000243.1:0-3291 GCA_043823885.1 Candidatus Eiseniibacteriota bacterium
GCTTTCGGGGTGCGGTTCCAAGGAAGAGGTGATGGAGGACATCACGATCGAGCCTGAGGTGGTTGAGGACATAGAGGGAGTCGTCAGCGGTGATATCGAGCTGGATCCGCGCGGTGACGACATCTACATCGACTTTCTGAGTAAGGAGTTCGCGGACATCTATTTCGAGTTCGACCAGTACCGCGTACTCGACCGCGACTCCGGCACGCTAGAGAGGATCGCCTCCTGGCTCAGAGAGAACCCTGAAGCACGCATTCTGATCGAGGGACACTGCGACGAGCGCGGCACCGACGAGTACAACATGGCGCTCGGTGAGCAGCGGGCCCTGGCTGCGCGGCGCTATGTCGTCGGTCTCGGCATCGACTCCGGAAGACTGACCACCATCAGCTACGGTGAGGAGAGGCCGGCTGCATTCGGCAGCACGGAAGACGCGTGGTCCCAGAATCGGAGAGCACATTTCGCGGTCTCGATGTAGGCTGCGCGCAACGTCTGTCGGCGTGACGGGGTGCTCCCCCCGCGCCGAACACGTATCTGACCGGCGGAGGGACGGAACATGAGAAGAGCATCCTGCCCGGGTGCCGGCCCGCGTGCATCCGGACTGCACGGAGCGACAGCGGTCGCACTCGTGGTAATGTTGGGCCTGTCGCTGACGGGCTGCGGCACGGGCGGACTGGCTGTGAAGAGGGACGTGTGGGAGGCATCTGAGGAGTTCTCGCGCGGTCAGGCGAGCCTGTCGGAGAAGGTCCTCTATATGGAGGGGCGGATCGCCGCTCTGGAAGAAGAGACCGGCGCGCTCCGCTACCAGCTTGACCAGATATCGGGCCAGTTGTCGGGCCTCGACACGGACTTCTCCAGGGGACTGGAGGCGGTCCGGGACGGCCAGCAGCAGCTCGGGATCGAGCTGGAGGACCGCATCAGGACCGTCGATTCCGGTCGGCAGGAAGACCGCGACGACATGATGCGACGGATGGAGATCGTCCTGGAAGAGGTTACGGACGAGAACCGGCGTCTGAGGCAGGACGTTGACGCGCTCAGGACCTCGGTCGCCTCCATGGCCACCGGCTACACTCACGAGGTCAAGAGTGGTGAGACGCTCGCGGCTATCGCTGCGCAGTACGGTGTGACGGTGGCGGCCATAGTGCAGGCCAACGGCATCTCGAATCCCAACGTGATACCGGTGGGGAAGGTCCTGACCATCCCGGCGAGGTAGCGCCGGGAGCGGGTCGCGGGCCCCACCGTGTTACTCCCCTGAGAGCAGACGCGAAGGTACGCGAACGGCCCTCCTCGCTGTGAGGAGGGCCGTTTCGCCCGTAGGCACTTCGTCGTGCGTGCGGCGCGCGTCAACAGACCCTGGGATCGTCAGTGTGCCCTAGCTCGGCGCAGTGAACTCGAACGTCGGGTCCACCTCCCTGAGGAGCGTCGCCTGCTCCTCGAGCTTGCGCTTGAGTTTCGCCCCACCGGTCTTCATCCACGCGTGATAGGTTTCGAGGAACTCGTCGCGCAATCGTTCGATGGTCTCGTCCTTCTCGATCTCCTCCAGCGCGCGGTCCAGATGGAACAGCTCGCCGGGGGAGTATCTCCTGATGAAGTCCAGGTACTGCCCCCGCATATATGAGAGGATCTTGACGTAGTCCTCGAGACCCTCTGACAGCTTGAGCAGAGTGTCCGCGATGGGGCTCTCTCCGTGTGCCAGCTTGGTGGCGTACGACGACGCGATGGAGTAGTAGAGCGCCGCCCTTCCTATGTATGCCTGTTTGGGTGTTCTGAGCTGATGGGGGCGGCTGTGCCGAGGTTCGCCGAACAGGTCGAACACGCTGACGGCCATCAGCAGGAAGTCGGCGTTGGCCTTGTAGGTCTCGTAGCGGCTGCGGCAGTCTGCCTTGGAGTCGAACGAGGCCGCGACGTCGGCATCCGTGGGGGCCACGTAGCGGGACACCCGAAGGAGGTACCTCGGGTCGATGTGGGCGTTCAGCAGATGGGCGAGGTAGACGTTGACGTCCTCGTCGTACACCTCAGAGTTGGACTCTATCCCGATGTTGACCCTGGAGTGCAGCAGGCAATTGAGCATGAAGAAGTATGAAGTCTGGACATCCGCGCCCAGGTTCAACTTCCTGCTCTTCCGCCGCGCGCCGCGTGTGCGGGGCAACGACTCTTTCGTCTTGGCTCGATGAGTTCGTTCTGCCATTATCCATTACCCGTGAGGTGAAGACCTCCGTGCTGTGGTAGCCCAAAAAGCAAATTCCGTACCCGGCTGCCGATTCCCGAGCGTTCGTTCGCCCGTGGCTGATAACGCCGGGAGAGCGCACGGTTTGCGGGCGGCGAAAGTCGCCTGCTGCTGGGCCTTTCCGCAAGAAGCGCGCCACCGGGGAGGTTCGGGAACGTAACGATCGTCGAGCAGGGATGTGATCTCACGCGCCTGTTCCTGATAAACTATGCATACTGTGCGGGCATACGAGGAGGGTGAGCGATGAGAGCAGGCGTTGTGCAGTTCAGGCCGGAGTTCGGCGACATCAAGGGGAACCTGAAGAGGCTGCTCTCGATGATCGCTGCCGAGGACGCGGACCTGTTCGTGCTGCCCGAGCTCGCTCTCTCCGGCTACGTCTTCGAGTCGAGGGACGAGGCCATGTCGCTCTCGCAGAACCCTGGTGGCGATGAGTTCCGCGGTGTGGCTGCCCTGGCTGCCGACAAGAACGCGACGATCGTGCTTGGCTTTGCGGAGAGGGCGGGGGACAGGCTCTACAACTCGTCCATCCTCGTTCCTCCCGACGGGACGGTCTCCGTGTATCGCAAGGTGCAGCTCTTCCACAACGAGAAGACGATATTCGACCCGGGCGGCAGGTCGCCGGGCGTGGTGGAGGTCGCCGGCGTCAGGCTGGGCATGATGATCTGCTTCGACTGGATATTCCCCGAAGTGGCGCGCACGCTGGCTCTCAAGGGGGCGGATGTCCTCTGTCACCCGACCAACCTGGTCCTTCCGTTCTGCCAGGACGCGATGGTGACGCGATGTATCGAGAACAGGGTCTTTGCCGTGACGTCGAACAGGGTGGGAACCGAGTCCCGCGCGGGCAGCGAGTTCACCTTCACCGGCAGAAGCCAGGTGGTGGCCCCCAAGGGAGAGATCCTGACACGCGCCGAGGTGGACGGGGAGGGCGTGTTCGTGGTCGACATCGACCCAATGCTGGCCCGCGACAAGGCGGTCACCGAGACCAACGACGTTCTCGGGGACCGCAGGCCCGAGCTGTACGAGCTGGGCTGAGCGGCGGAAGACCGCCTGACGGGGCCCTCAGGGCC
>JBDRTQ010000244.1:0-3453 GCA_043823885.1 Candidatus Eiseniibacteriota bacterium
GTTAGGGTTCAGCCAGTGTCGCGCTTGATACGGGGCGACCGACGATCCGGTCCCACCAATTCTCTAAATCGGAGCCACCCGCAGAGGCGAAGGGGGGCAATGTTAGGCACGTGGCCGCTGCTCCTACAGCTCCACACTGGCGTATTCGCCCTCCTTCGACCTCTGGGGAAGATACCGGGATACCGCGGACGAGACCAGGGGCTCCGCAACATCTGAGCCTCTTGAACAGCATACGACTGGCGTATGCACCCGACTAGCTTGGCTGTCACGCCGGCTGCATGCGCACCCGTCGTGCCAGCCTGGCGCTCGCGGGTGATACGGGAGGCGTTAGGCTCGCTGGAGGAGAAACTTGTGATCGACAGGGTCTCGGCGATGCTGCGGATGTGTGACTCCGCTGAACGCACGATTCCACCGACAGATCTCTTCAGTGAGGGCTGGCTGCTGCGTTGCCTACTTCATTGGTCTGCCGACAACCCTGACTGCCCTCACCGGATGGGCGTACCGGCAGGGAAGAGGTGGTACTCCGAGGCCCTACTGGCGACGCAGTTCTCGCGCAGGCCTGGTCCCGATTCCCTGTGGGAGTCACATACCCACGCAGATGGAGTCGTAGGCGACTTCACGATCGGGAATACAGGCCACGGCGACCTCCGGCTTCTCGATGATGCTGACAGCTTCGTGGTCATCGAAGCGAAGCTGGGTAGTGGCCTGTCGAAGCGGGTCACGAATGCACCTGGGTATGATCAAGCCGCGCGCACGGTAGCGTGCATGGCGCATGCCCTGTCGGTACCGAAGCGGCATCCACGCCACCTCAAGCGCCTGGCGTTCTACGTCGTAGCTCCTGTGTGCCAGATCGAGCGCGGTCTATTCCGGGAGCAGATGCACCGTGCGAGCATCGCCAGCAAGGTATCTGCGCGCGTTGCAGCGTACGATGATCCTCTGAAGACCTCTTGGCTCGCCGACTGAACGAGGTGCGGACGAACCTGGAGGCAGTGGGAATAGACATCGAGACGAGAAGGGGTGCTACAAAGCGCTCGGTCCTGATCACGAAGCCATCGGTGGGTGGCAACTCGGGAGCTGCCTGAGACGGGGCTTCGGAGGCATCGTCACAAGCTGCGTCATCCCCTCACGCTGCTCCAAGGCCGGTCAGACACCAGAAGTGACGCAAGTGACGCTTGTGACGCTTCTCTCGGGCTTTCACAGGGATGAGACGGGCTTGACACTGGCGCACATTTGGACTATCGTAATCTGCAGGTCCTGATTATGACTATTCAAGGAGTATGAGCAATGCCCCGACTGACGGTGAAGGAGTTCCTGTCGGATAGGCAGGGAAGCAGGTTCATCGATGTTACGAAGGATCCAAGGCTGGACTTCCAGGAGGTCCTTGACTTCTTCAACGAATCTAGGCGGCAGATCCGACTGGAAGACTCCGAGAAGCACCACGACAGGCCCGCTCTGGCTGGAGTCGTGCGGGAGCTTGAGAACACCGAGCCGTTCAGAAGCTTCTTCCAGAGACACGACGGTCACACGACGAGACGTGTGCGCCAGGCAATCGGGGTTGTCGTGCGCATGCTGATGGAGAAGCGCGGCTGGAGGAAGACGGGTAGGAAGGGCTCTCTGGGACAGAGAGCTAGCGTCCGACCTCGCACCGGAGCAACCGTTGCATATCACAACACGAGCGGCCTCTCGTGGTGGTTCACCCGATCAGAGCGCTACGAGAAGCAGAGCGAGACTGCGTATCCTGCTGTCGGCAAGGACGTAGTCCTTGGCAAAAAGCGCTCGTCGTGAGTCCGGTCATGAGTTCGACGAGAGGAGATGTGGCATGCGACTCTTGGACATCGTGAATGGCACAACGAGTGTTGCCGCCGGCGAAGACGCAGCACCTGAGCGGTATCTCGCGTACGCGCGAGTCCCGACCGACGACCAAGAGCGGGCGGGACTCTCTATGCCCGCTCAGGTTCGGGAAATCGAAGACTACGCTCGACAGAAGGGAATCGCCATCGCCGAGGTCTACCAAGAGTCGGGGAGCGCTTTCTCCCACGAGAGCAAGCGACCTGAGTTCCGGCGCATGGTTGAGAGGGCAGAAGGGGATCCGCAAATCACGGGGCTCTTGGTGCATGACTTCTCTCGCTTCTTCCGCGACCCCTATGCTGGTCCTATGGTGAAGGGAGAACTCCTCTCGCACGGCGTCCGTGTAATCTCAGTGACCGAGCCTGAGTATGATCCCCGCACCACAGCCGGTCTTGCCATCGAGAAGATGACCGAGTTCAAGAACGCCTCATATTCAATGGACGTGGCCTTCCATACGCGCAAGGGAATGCGGGAGAACCTCTCTCGCCGCGACCCCGAGATCGGCTTCTGCTACAAGAACGGTGGGGCTGCGCCTTGGGGATTCGGCTCGTACAGGGTGGAGAGGGGAGTGGACCGTCGGGGTGGTCCGGTCATGAAGACCTTGTGGGACAAGGATGAGGCAGCCGTTGCCGGTCGGCGCGTGTGGGAGTGGACCCACCATGTTCTCGTCGATCTACGGCTCGGCGAGCACGCCTCCCTCAGCGCGATCCGCGACTTCCTGAACGAGCGGGACATTCCATCACCGCGGAAACGGTACTGGAGCAAGAGCAGCCCATACTCGCTTCTTCAGCCCTCAGCTCTCCTCCAGTACGCGGGCTACGGCGTCTGGAATGTCCACGGCGCGCGCGGGCGACGCAGGCCTCCCTCAGAGTGGGAGATCGTCGAGAACGCTCATCCGGCCATCATCACGTTGGACGAGGCCGAGGCGATCATGGAAGTGAACACACAACAGAGCGGAATCGCCCAAGATAGGTCCAAGGGACGAATGGCCAAGGTCCGGACCAAGGGCAGCCGATACCTCCTCTCTGGTGGGCTCTTCGTATGCAAGAGATGTAACGCGAACATGGTGGGCTATCGGAATCAGAACAGGCTCTACTACGTGTGCGGCTCAAAGGCGTACAGGCAGGGTCTGGGATGCGGTGAGGGATTGCAGGTCAGGAAAGACGACATAGAGGATGCAGTCGTAGAGGAGATCGGGCATCTCTTTCGATCGTGGACAGACGGTGAGCGTCTGAAGCGACTCATGGAGGAAGAGCTGAAGGCTCTGGATCAGCAGCGGTCCGACGGTGCCATAGAGGTAGAGCGCGAGCTGGCCAGCGTTGAACAGGAAACCGAGAACCTACGCAGCGCAATCAAAGCAGGTTTCCAGGACATCGCATGGGCCAACAGCGAGCTTGCTCGGCTGAAGACGGACCGAGACGAGCTTCTGGAGCGGAAGGCGCGAATCGCGACTTATCGCGAGCCCGCTCACATCGACACGGGATTCGTGGAGCAGTGTCGGGAGGCGTTCCGTGAGGTCTTCGCCGCTGGGACCCGGGACGAGAGGCGGCAGTTCGCGCGCCTGTTCGTGAAGAAGATCGAGCTTGAACCAGATACCGGGGATAT
>JBDRTQ010000245.1:0-3233 GCA_043823885.1 Candidatus Eiseniibacteriota bacterium
GGTGAACGCGGCCAAGAAGGCGCTGGACGGGACTACTACCGTAGAGGAGGCGCTCGGCGTCTCCACCGCCGCGATGTAGCGACGAAGCAAGCATACGGGAGGAACGATTGTGACAAGATTCGAGTACGTAGCCAAGAGCACCTCCGGTGCGCAGAGGAACAGCTTCCTCTACGCGGAGTCTGCTACGGCCGCGGCCGACATCCTGCACAGGGACGGGTTGGTGGTGCTTTCCATCAGGGAGGCGAAGGGCGTCGCTCGGGAGGCGTCGCAGGCGCAGGTGAAGCGCATGTTCGCGGGGCGGGTCCCGGCGGGGGCGGTCGCGCTCTTCACGAAGTAGCTCACGTCCATGCTGCACGCCGGGCTGCCGCTGACGCGGGCGCTCTACAGCCTCGCACGCGACGAGGCAAACGCGACGCTGGGCACTGTCGTGGTCCAGGTGGCAACGGACATCGAGAGTGGGGAGACGCTGTCGTCGGCGATGTCGAGGCACCCGGGCGTGTTCTCCAGACTCTACATCAGCATGGTCAAGTCGGGTGAGCAGAGCGGCAAGCTCGTCACCATCATGCGGCATCTCGCAACCTACATGGACAGGACCGAGGCGGTCAAGCGCAAGGTGCGGTCGGCGATGACCTACCCTGTCTTCGTGATCGGCTTCTCCGTCATCGCGAGCTCCGTGCTCTTCCTCAAGATCGTTCCGATGATGGCGGGGATCTACGCCAAGCTCGACGCCGAGCTGCCGATGCCCACTCAGATAGTAATCGCGGCCAGCCGCATCGTCGGGCAGTACATCTGGGTTCCGATACTGCTGATCATCGCGGTGATAGTGGCATGGCGCGTGATGATGCACAACTCAGCGGGTCGTTTCGTTCTGGATTCCTTCAAGCTGAGGATTCCGATATTCGGCCGGATAATCAAGAAGGTCGTGATCGCGAAATTCCTGAGGACTCTCGGCGTTCTGGTCGAGAGTGGACTGCCCGTCATGGATTCGCTCGAGCTTGCGGGAGGGTCGTCGGGAAACGAGGTCATCCTGCAGGCCGCGGGCAAGATCGGGAACATGGTCTCGCACGGTTCGAGTCTCTCGAAGAGTTTCGCCAGCACGGGCGCGTTCCCGGAGATCGTCGTGCAGATGGTCTCGACAGGCGAGGAGACGGGCACGCTGGGAGAGATGCTGGCCAATCTCTCAGATTACTACGATGAGCAAGTAGGCACGTCGATCGAGGGTCTGTCCTCGATCATAGAGCCGCTTCTCATAGTCCTTATCGGCGGAGTGATCGCCCTGATGCTCGTCGCGATGTTCCTGCCGGTGTTCCATCTCGGCGGAGCCATCCGCAAGGGCATGACGAGGACGTAGGGCGCGCAGGAGAAAGGGCGCAGTGTTTCTTCTGGGCCGCCGGCACGCAATGTGCTATTCACTGGTGTTCATAAAATCAAGCGTTGTATGGGAATTCAGAGGTTGAAAGGAGGTGAAAAAAGATGAGTATGCTGAGGAATCGGAAAGGCTTCACGCTCGTGGAACTGATGGTCGTTGTCATCATCGTTCTCGTTCTGGCTGGTATTGCCGTTCCTGTCTACATCCACTACATCCAGGAAGGCAAAAAGAGCGAGGCGTACGCGGTCATCGACTCGGCCGTCAGCGGAGCGCTCGTGTACTTCCAGAAGTACAATACGTACGCTGATGGGACTTGGGACCTCTGGCTGTGTGCCGACGACGTCGGCAACGCGATCTACTTCGACTACGGTCCCGGTCCGGTGTCAGCTGATGCCGGAGGTTTCGTTATCACGGCGAATGCGACCGGCAACTGGGGTAGCGGCTGGGTCACGTGGACTCAGTCCGGCGCCGTCGCTGCCGATGGCAGTGCTGGCACTGGTGAATTTACTGAGGGTGATTGGTAGCATCTTCGGGGTCGGGGCCCTTCGGGGCCCCGGCCCAAAGCGTCCGAAGTCGGAGCAAAGGAAGGCAGGAAGGTGAGCTTCAGACTGCGAAACGAGAGCGGCATCAGCTTGATGGAGGTCATGGTCTCCGTGGTCGTGTTCTCCATAGCCATCGTCTTTCTGTACCAGATGCTCTTCAGCGGACGCATGCAGGTCGAGTTCGAGGGAGAGAGGAGGGTGGCTTCCAAGGCGGCCGAGCTCAAGGTCGAGGAACTCAAGTACGCGGGCTACGGCTCCACCGACAGCACCGACGCGTATTGGACCAGTCTGTCCATGGCTTTGGGGACACATCCGGCCGACCCGCGCATGGTGCTTGACGACAGAGGCACCTCCGGCACACAGGACGACCTGGTCGGCCTGGTCAACTGGACCGTCAGCGAGACGCTCTGGACCGACCCCAGCAGCTCCGGTGGCACGATCGAGACCAAGGCCAAGGTCGTCGATCTGACGATTCAGTGGCCGGAGAACTGGGTGCGCGACGAGGTCCGCATCGTGACGGCGGTGGCGAAATGACGAATACGCCGGGAAGACGCGGTTTCAAATCGGGCGGGCGCCTCGCGACGAACGGGGGCATGACGCTGGTCGAGCTGATGATCGCCGGGTTCATAGGCGCGATCATCCTCATGGCGGCGTTCACGATGTACCTGACCTCCATGGAGACATGGGACGTCTCGGGCGCGAGGCTCGCGCTGCAGCGCAATGGTGACCGTGTTGTCAAGCAGATCGCGTTCGACATCAGGCACGGTGACCATGTGGCCGTCGGTGCGGATTCGACCTCCATCGTCATCACGAGGACGATGTTGGGCACGACGAGCACGCTTCAGACGTACGCGCTCTCCGGCGACGAGGTGGTCAATCAGTTCGGGACCGTCTTGACGAACAATGTCACCGAAATGCGATTCTCCTCTGGAAACGGAGTGAAGGTCTGGATTAGCATGACGCTCTCTGACGACATGGGGACGAGCGCATTGCCCTTCGACGATCAGCGGGTGGAGATCAACTCCTTGGCGGTGTGCCGCAACGAGCCGTCATAGCGGTAAGGACAGGAGGACAGGTGTGTTTGGCGGGTCCCGAAGATTTGTCACAGGTCTGGACATCGGCACCGAGAGCGTGAAGGCCGTCAGGCTGCAGCACGCGGGCAAGAACGTCAGGCTCGTGGGCATCGCGATCGCGGAGATCGACTACCCGACCGGGAACAGGAGCGAGACCGACGACGGTGCCAGGAATGCACGGGTGGAGGCCATCAGGAGCGTCCTGAAAGCCTCCGGCACCGACACCTCGTCGTCTTGCCGGGTCGTGAC
>JBDRTQ010000246.1:0-3658 GCA_043823885.1 Candidatus Eiseniibacteriota bacterium
TCACTCTGTCTCGCTCCTCTCGCGGAACAGCGATAGTATCTGGCCGCCTGCGCCGCCGATGTTGCCGACCCCCACGACCAGCGCGCGGCCCGACGTCAGCTCGACGACCTTCCTGAAGACCTCTTCGGCACTCTTCCCTCCGAGGTCGTGGATCTTCTCGGAGGCGAGCCCCCGGTTCACGGCTATCGACTTGACCGGATGTGTCATTCCTCCGGTCAGTATGTAGTGGTCGGCGGGAAGGTCGGCGGCGATTATCTCGCCGAACTGGAAGACGCGGTCCGGGCGGTCGGCTCTCATGCTGGCTATTACCATGACGGTCCGGTCGGGGTCGGCGTGCGGGTTCAGCGCGTTCCAGATGGCCACGGTGGAGTCGCGGTCGTTCGCAGCGAAGGCGCTCACGAACTCGATCTCCTTGCCCTGCTCGCGGACTCTGTGGACGAAGAGCGCACCCGGGTCGGGCGTCGCTTCCCTCATCCCCTGGACCGCAACTTCGGTCGGCACGCCCAGGTGCTCACAGACGGCGAGCGCAAGAACGACGTTCTCGAGGTGCTCCACGTATCGGAACCCGTCGGTGAGGGACTGATCCGCCGTCTCAGGCAGGACCTCGTGCACCCTGGTGCCTCGAGCCTCGGCCTCCCTGGCGAACGTCCCCAGCCTCTCGTGCTCCGACGTGAAGAGGTCGCCACCGTCGGGAACCGTCCCCGCCAGCGCGACCGCCACGTCGTCCACGGTGGGACCCATGACGTCCAGATGGTCGGGCCTGGCGTTCGTGATGACGCCTACAGTCGCCTTCGCTATCTTGTGCTCGCAGAGCCACTGCAGGTCGGGCCGGATGGCCATGCACTCGAGCACCAGAGCGCGGGCCCCCTCTCGCCTGGCTCGCCGCACGATGCCCAGTTGTTCGCGGATGTTGGGTGGCCCGGGCCTCGAGATGGGTTCCTCGGTGCCGTCGGGATGGATGTACCGGGCGGCGGAGCCGGTGGTCTTGGCCACCGTCCGGACGCCACCCGCGCGTAGGCCGGCGGCAATGAGCCTCGCGACGGAGGACTTGCCGCGGGTACCGTTCACATGAACGCGGATGGGCACCGCGCGGAGGTTCGTCAGGTGCAGGCGGTATTCCACGACGCCGTAGAGGAAGAATGCCACGGCAAGCAGGAACACCAGTGTCATGCGTCCGTACCTCCGCAAGCACGGTAGCGACGTGAGAGCATAAAAGTTGCGCCGGATCCCCGTCACCCCAATGCGGCCCCTGGCCCTCCCAGCCGAGGCGCGCGAAGTGAAACGAAGCCGGCACGAGAATCCTACCAGACGTGAGCGGACATGTCAAGTACGCGAATTCGGGCGCGCGAGACGCCGCCCGAAGGGCGAACACGGCTCACGAGCCCGAATCCAACTGCCTGGAGCGCACTTCGTTGCTCCCGTCGATCTCACTCTACCTGTAGTTCGACTTTATCTCGCCCCAGCTCGACGGCTCAGTCACCGAGAGGCAGTCGACCTCATTGGCTCCAATGAGCTGCCCACAGGGGCTGTACTCGGACGCGCAGGGCGACGTGTTATAGAGCGTGAGGTCCCCGGACGGCGCGTCGCAGAACTGCGGCTCCTCGGAGATGTTGTCGTCCATGCCCGTCTGGTCCGTCAACTCGCCCGTGTAGTTGCCACCGGTGTTGTCGTAGACATCGCAGCACGCGACCATCACCGAGCGGTCGGAAGCTGCAAGATGTATCCCGCCGCCCATGAGGCTGTAGGCCACGATGCACCGGCTGACGTCGGCGCCGGCAGAGTCACTGAAGTACATGCCACCGCCGGCAACCGCGGCGAAATTCCCCATGAACGTGGACCCGGTGATGTTCGCGTCGCCGAAGACAGCGAGACCGCCGCCGAGAGCGGGCATGGTCATCGCGTCGTTCCAGAACACCGAGCATCCATCCATACCCAGAGTGCCGGACAGATAGTATATGCCGCCGCCCGTGGGCGCCGCGTTGTTGGTGATCGTGCAGCCGGCGAAGTGGATGTTGCCGCCGGCGACGTAAACACCGCCTCCTCGAGTCCCGGCATAATTGCCGGGCCCGATGAAACAGTCGATCACTTCGCCCGCATCTACGCCGAACAGGGCGATCGCTCCCCTCCTACCGTCGGTGAACTCGTCGCCGGCTGTGTTCCCTATGAACCGGCACCCAGTGATGCTTATCCAGGTCCCACCGCTGCAGTAGAGCGCGCCGCCGAGGGCATTAGCGCCAGCGACGATATTCGAACCGAGCACGCACCCATCGATCGTCGGGGAGGCCCCCTCGATCAGAATGGCGCCCCCGTTCCCGCCGGTCACGTAGCCGTTGACGATGGTGATGTTCTGCAGGACGGAGGAGCTGCCCTCACCGGTATGGAACCAGAACGCCCTGTGAGAATCGAACTCGCTGCCTCCGCAGTCGATCGTCACGTCCGTCGGGTCGCCGCTCCGGGACCGGATCGTCACGGCCTTGCCGAGGAAGTCGACGTCGCGGTTCCCCGTGCCGTCGTACGTCCCATTGGCCAACTCAATGATGTCCGTGTCCACGACGGCATCGAGAGCGGCCTGTATGGTCACGAAGTCGCCCGAACCGTTCGCTTCGACCAGATACGTCGCGGCCGGCGCCGGTGTGCTCAGCGCCATGAGACAAGCTGCCGCCAGCAGTGTCACTATCGCAGTTCTACCGCTCATGCTCTCCTCCTCACCCGGTGACGCTTCCACGAGTGCCACCGGGTGTCCGCCCGATGCGTCGCTACTCGGGAAGCTCGATTACGTTTACCTCGCCGAAGTTCGACAGAGGCTGCTCGAACTCTTCCTGATTCCCGACGAAGAGCATCGTCAGCCCGTCGGGGTGAAGATACTCCGCCGCCGCCGCCTTCACGTCGTCGAGAGTCAGATTCTCGATCGCCGCCACGTCGCGCTCGGGCGTATCGAGCGGCCTGCCCTGCCACTTGAGCTGGACCAGCCTCCCGACAATACCCTGCTTCGAGTCGTATTCGAAGACCTGGTTGTTGAGGTAGGCGTCCCGCGCGCTCTCGAACTCCTCCTCCGACGGACCCTCGTCCCTCATCTCTCTGATGATGTCGACAATGAGGCTCGCGGCCCGCGCGGTTGCGTCAGACCTCGTCTGAGAGGATGCAACGAACGTGCCGTATGTCCACGGGTCGTGAGAATAGTAGGAATAGGCCGCGTATGCCAGCCCCTCGTCCGTCCGGACCTTCTGCGTAATGCGGGACGTGAAACTCCCCCCGCCGAGAATGTAGTTCACGATGGCCACGGCCGGACGCCGCTCGTCCCGGCTGTTCATGCCCAGGTGTCCGATCATGATGACGCCCTGGTCGATGTCCTTGTAGACGTAGTTGACCGAGGGCTCGAACGCCAGAGCCAGCTCGGGCTCGGGCTCGATCGCAACATCACCCTGCTCCCAGTCCACCAGGGCCCCGTCGAGGAGACCCATGACCTCATGCTTCGTCACGTCTCCGGAGATGCCGACGATGCAGTTATTGGGACGGTAGAAGGCGCCGTGGAAAGAGACGAGGTCGTCGCGCGTAACCGCGTTCACCGTCTCCTCGGACGCGATCCAGGCCTTCGGGTGCTCACCGTAGACGATCTTGTTGAACTCGCGGCCCGCTATCCCGCGCGGCTCGTCGTTCT
>JBDRTQ010000247.1:0-2434 GCA_043823885.1 Candidatus Eiseniibacteriota bacterium
CCACTCGTAGTGGAGCTCCCAGTCGCGGTCACCGTGAAGCCGGGCGGACGCGCGGCTCTGTGTCATGAATGCGCTTGTCGAAGGCGGCGCCCACCTGAAGACCAGCACCTGGGTGACGGTCAAAGCAAGGAAGACAAGAAGAGCCCTTCGGGCGACCGCCAGGCTTCTACTCAGCAGATGTGACACCGTCTCCCCTTCCACGGTCACCGGTGACCTCCCCGGCCGCGGCCGGCCCGGTCACCAGCAACAGCCAATAGACTAACCGAACGGTCCGGAAAACCAAGCCTCGTCGAGTGCCTTATCGCTCAACTCCCCCGCCCGGAAGCTGTAGAATCGAACTCGGGCAGTCCGTCCGGTAGCCGCAGGAGGTTCGTCGGTGTTCCCCAGAAGTCTCTGGCCAAGTGATTCGCTGACCACCGCCGACGTCCGTCGTGGGCTTCGGATGCTCCTGTACGACGGCGTCTGCACGCAGGTGATGCTCGTCCTTACCGGCGGCGCCTTCCTCGTTGCGTTCGCGCTTCTCCTCGGCGCCTCGGGCAAGACGATCGGCATCATCGCCGCGATGGGGCCGCTGGCTCAGGTGCTCCAGCTGCCGAGCGTCTTCCTCGTCAGGCGGATCGGACTCCGCAAGGCTCTGGTCACGACCACCGCCGCGGCAAGCCGGTTCTTCCTGCTGGTCATGGCCGCGGTGCCTTTGCTCCTGCCCCCGCCGCTCAGGCTGCCTGTCTTCATCTGGTCGCTGTTCCTGTTCTTCGGCGTGGGCGCGGTAGGGGGCTCTGCCTTCGGGCCGTGGATGCGCGACCTGGTACCGTCCCGCATACTGGGCCGCTACTTCGGGACAAGGCTGGCCTACGCGGTGGCCGTAGGGGCGGTCGCGGCGATACTCGCGGGCGTGGGAGTCGACTACTATCGCGACCACTTCTCCCCCGAGACCGGCGCCTTCAGCATTCTCTATGTCGTCGGCGCGGGAGCGGGCTTTCTGGGAGTGTTCTTCCTGAGCCGCATCCCCGAACCACGGATGTCGACTCCACCGGCGCAGGGGATCATCGCGGCGATTCGCGAACCGTTCCGAGACGCCAACTTCCGGAAGCTGCTGGCCTTCATGGCGTCGTGGAGCTTCGCCGCGAACCTGGCGGCGCCCTTCTACGCGGTCTACATGCTGCAACGCCTGGGCATCAGGATGACCTGGGTAATGGTCCTGTTCCTGCTCAGCCAGCTGGCCTATGTGAGCTTCCTCGGGATCTGGGGCAGGCTGGCCGACCGTCTGAGTCACAAAGCGGTGCTCACGGTATCCGGTCCACTCTTCATGGTGAGCATCGGACTCTGGCTTTTCACCACGATGCCCGACAGCTACTTCCTGACGGTTCCGCTGCTCGTCGCGATACACGTGCTCGCGGGGATCTCCACCGCCGGAGTCATGCTCAGCGCGTGGAACATGTCCCTCAAGCTCGCGCCCAAGGATGCCTCGATGACCTACCTCGCCGCCAACGCGCTCGTGTGCGGAGTAGCGGCCGCAATAGCTCCGATCCTCGCGGGCGTCGCGGCGGACTGGCTCTCGACCTCCGGTGTGAGTCTCTCACTGGGTCAAAGGTCCGCGGAAGGTCTGGCGCGCTTCCCCTCGCTGAACCTCCACGGTCTGGACTTCGTGTTCGCGTTCGCCGTTCTCGCGGGCGTGTACGCGCTGCGCCGACTCACGCTGGTCCAGGAACGCGGAAGCCTGAAGGAGAAGCTCCCCCTGGCCGAGCTCGCGGCCGAGATGCGCACCACCATGAGGAACGTCTCGAACGTAGCCGGCCTGCGCCCGATGTGGAACTTCCCCTACGGCATCCTGCGGCGCAATGCATCCGGCCGGGATGGCGAGGACGGTGGGGATGACGGCGTCGGCTAGAGCGTTTCCTTCATGCGGCTGAGCCTGGCGAACTCCCGGACAAGCATGATGACCGTGACCGCCGTCGCGAGCACGTCCGCCACAGGGAACGCGGCGAACACGCCGTTCAGCCCCATGACGAGAGGAAGCGTGAGCACGAGCGGGATGAGGAAGATGATCTGCCGCGAGAGAGTCAGGAAGAGAGCCGGTCCGGCGCGGCCCAGCGCCAGGAACATGGTAGCGCCCATCATCTGGATACCGACTACCGGGAAGGCCAGCGCGATGATGCGGAGCGCGGGGACCGACAGCTCTATGAGCTCAAGGTCGCGCGTGAAGAGCTGTATCAGCTGTCTGGCGAACACGATGAGTACCACGAAGGCGCCCGTGGCGAAGATGGTCGAGCGAAGGTTCGAGGTGCGGAGGGCGAGCTTCGCCATGTCGAACCTGCGCGCTCCGTAGTTGAACCCGGCCACCGGCTGCAGCGCCTGCGAGAAGCCGAGCAGGGGCATGAACGCAAAGTGCAGCAGCCTGTTCAGAAGACCGTAGGCCGCTATCGCGACGTTGCCG
>JBDRTQ010000248.1:0-3583 GCA_043823885.1 Candidatus Eiseniibacteriota bacterium
AGGCTGGAGCGGACTGGCAACTCTCCATCGGCGCGGATGTCGTGGACGCCGAACTGGTCAGGGGCAGCCGCACGGTCAACGGTCAGGTTCATGCCGGGCCGTTCTATCACGTCAGGAAATCGGTACTGCGCGAAGTTTCGGTCGTTGCAGTGGGCGCGGATGCAGCCACGCGCATGAAAGTGGCGGCAAGGTTCACCCTTTACGGAGGTGCAGAAATGGAATTCGAGAAGTGGCTGGAGTCGTATGAGATCGACGCCGCGAAGCTGGACGAGAAGCAGATGGCGGCGCTGAAGGCGGCCTGGGAAAAGGGCGAGGAACCGCCCACGTTCGAGACCGCACAGGAAAAGCCGGTGCAGAAGCCGGAGAAAAAGGTACAAGCGTCCGCCTCTCGCCAGGATGCGGTTCAGGCCGTGGCTGACGCACGCGAGCATGCCGAGGATGCCATCCGCGCCGAGCGCGAGCGCGTGGCGGCGATCCAGGAAATCTGCGCGGGCGAGTTCCCCCGAATCGAGCGGGACGCGATTCGCATGGGCTGGTCCGTGGAGGACACGAGCCAGAAGGCCCTCAAGGCTATGCGCGAGAACCGGCCCCAGGCCGACGTGCATTTGTCGGTCAATCGGGACAAGGGCCGGGACTTCGACAGGAACACGCTCGAGGCGGCGCTCTGTCTGCGCACGGGCATCCCGGACGAGACGCTGGTGAAGAGTTATGGCGAGCAGGTCGTGGAACTGGCCTATCCCAACCGCGACATCAGCATCCACACGCTGTTCGAGGAGTGCGCCAGGCTTGACGGCGTCCCGACGCCGCGCACATTCGGCAACGACACCATCCGGGCGGCGTTCAGTTCCGTGTCCCTGCCGGGCATCCTGAACAACGTGGCGAACAAGAAGCTCCTCAAGAGCTTCCAGGCGCAGCCGGTCATCGCCACGAAGCTTTGCTCCGAAGGGGAGCTGAACGACTTCAAGGAGTCGGAGCGGTATCGCCTGACCGACGTGGGCGACCTGGAACCCATCGCGCCGGACGGCGAGCTGAAGCATGGCGGCCTGACCGAGGAGAAGGCCACGAACCAGCTCGGAACCTTTGGGAAGATTTTCTCGCTCACCCGGCAGATGATCTACAACGACGACCTCGGCGCGTTCCTGAAGGTCCCCGAGGGCATGGGTGCGCGGGCGGCGCGGAAGATCGACCAGTTGTTCTTCACGCGGCTTCTGTCCAACCCGAACGACCTCTTCAGCACGGACCACGGCAATTACGCGGAAGGCGCGGATACGGCGTTGTCTGCCGACAGCCTCGGCGTGGCGATCCAGATGTTCATGGACCAGACCGACGCCGACGGCCAGCCGATCAACGTCAGTCCGAAGTTCCTGCTCGTGCCGACGGCGCTGAAGATGACGGCGCGCGAGCTTCTAAACTCCATCATGCTCATGGCCGTGGGCGCGACGGACAAGCGGCGCATCCCGACTTACAACGCCCTGTCCGACGAGGAACTGGAGGTCGTCACCAGCCCGTACCTCTCGAACGCGAACTACACCGGGGCATCCGCGAAGGCGTGGTATCTCTTCGCCGCCCCGTCCATCGTGGACACATTCGAGATCGGCTACCTCAAGGGCCGCCGCACCCCGACCGTGGAACAGGGCGACACCGACTTCGACACCCTGGGAATCAGGTTCCGGGTGTACTTCGACCTCGGTGTGCGGGAGCAGGACCATCGCGGCATGACCAAGTTCAAGGGCGAAGCGTAAGCGTCCAGACCTGAGACCCAAGGAGAACTGACATGGCAGTGAAGTTCGTTCAGAGAGGCGATGCAGTGGATTACACCCCCGATGCCGACGTGGCGTCGGGGGCCGTGGTCGTCCAGGGCGACCTGGTGGGCGTGGCCAAGCTCGACATCAAGGCCAATGCCCTCGGCGCGCTGGCCGTCAGCGGCGTGTTCGACTTCCCGAAGGCGACCGGCGTGGGTACTGCGATCACCGCAGGCACAACCCTGTACTGGGACGAGGCCGACGGCGAGGCCAAGGCCGACGACGAGACCGGCGCGAACAAGTTCATCGGCAAGTCCATCAAGGCTGCAGGCGACGATGACGCGACCGTGCGTGTGCGGCTGAGCCAGTAGGTGAAAGCATGCCTGACCTGCTCGAACAGTCCCAAGAGTGGCTTACGTCCATGAACCGAATCTACCGGTCACGCCAAGTGATCTATGCGCGCGGCGCGCAGACCAAGGAGGTCCCGGCTCTGGTCGGCAAGACGGTTTTCAAGGTGGACAAGGGCTATGGGCTGTTCGAGCGGGTCGAGGCGCGGGACTACCTGGTCGAGGTCGCAGACCTCGCGGAGTTCGGCGAACCGGAACGCGGCGACCGCGTGAAGGACACGCTGAACGGCAAGGTGGAACTCTTCGAAGTCATGGCACCGGGCGGCGAGCCGCACTTCCGTTACTCGGACCCGTACCGAAAGGTCTTTCGCATTCACACCAAGCACATAGGGACAGAAGGCGCATGACCATCGAAAGCGAACAGTACAAGAACGTCTGCAAAGGCGAGTTCCAGTCCATTCACACGAAGCTGGACAAGATGGACGAGGCGATACGCGGCAATGGCCGTCCGGGCATCCAGACGCGCCTGGATCGGCTGGAACGGTTCCAGCATTTCATCTGGTTCCTCTGCGGTGCAGCGACGAGCACGGGAATCGCCGCAGCGTTCCGTTCGATTGGAGGTTGAAGCGTGATCACAGAGATTGCACAGGCCGTCGCGGACCTGCTCAACGGGCACGAGTTCTCCACGCCGTTCAATGCGGAGCGCGTGGCCCTGCCGGAGTTTGACCTAGCCGACATGCAGGACCTGCACGTCACGGTCGTGCCTCGCCAGGTCGAGAGCACGACGCTGGATCGCGGGCGCGACAACCATGACGTGAAGGTGGACGTGGCGCTCCAGAAGAAGGTCGCGTCGGTCGCCAACGAGGAGATCGATCCGCTGATGGCGCTGGTCCGGGAGATCGCCGACTACCTCAATCGTCGTCCTCTCGCCGAGGTCGGGGCCGTGTGGCGCAAAACCGAGAACGCGCCGGTCTATTCCCCGGAGCACCTACGGGAGATGCGGCAGTTCACGAGCGTTCTGACGGTGACCTATCGGGTGGTGCGGCCATGATCGGGATGCGGTCCAGATCGCAATTCGATGTTGAGGCCGTACGAAAACGCGCCGAACAGGGATCGTTCCGGTCGCTGTCGCATGCGGCTGCCGCAATCCGGCTGACCGCTCGGCGCAGCATCCGAAGGAGCAAGAGTTACAGCGCGGCAGGGACACCGCCGCATACGCGGCGTGGCCTTCTGCGTGGAGCCATTGTCTACGGCGTCGAGAGACAGAGGGATCGCGCCCTGATCGGCCCGACTTACGAACGGGTCGGCACCAGCGCGATGGCGCACGAGTTCGGCGGGAGGTATCGCAAGGAGACGTTCCCAAAGCGGCCGTTCATGGGACCGGCGCTGGAGAAATTGACCCCGCGCCTGGCGGGTTTCTGGGCCGGGTCCGTGAGATAAGGAGACACAAGCATGGGCGCGAAGACGGGACTGGAAGCAAAGCTCTACTACAAG
>JBDRTQ010000249.1:0-4833 GCA_043823885.1 Candidatus Eiseniibacteriota bacterium
CCACGATGACGATAGAGGACGTGACGGAAGGCGTTCACACGTTCACCGTGGCTGCAGTCGACGTCGACGGCGCCGTCGACCCGACGCCCGCCGTGTGCACCTTCACGGTCGCGCAGGGCGGCTTCCTTGTCGACCGCGTGGTCCTCGCCGAGATGCTGACGACGAAATTCTGCACCAACTGCCCGACGGCGGAGCAGGCTCTGGATCTGCTGATCGATGAGTACGGACCCGGGGAGTTCTGCGTGATCACTTACCACTTCATGAACGAGCAGTATTGGGACCCGGTTGCAACGGATGAGCAGGTCGAGAGGATCCAGTGGTACTACAGCAACCACGAGGGACCGGATCCTGAAAGCGAAGAGGACGACGTTGGGCACTACGCGACCGTCTACCCGCTGGTCATATTCGACGGCGGGCGGTTCGTGGTCGGCGCGACGACCGTCAACGCGGCCAAGGCCAACTACCTGACGGAGATCGAGAATAGACGGTCGACCATGTCGCCGATCTCTCTGAGCCTCGAGGGTGACATGTCGGGAGGGAGAGGGAGCGTGGCCGTGACCGTGAGCGTCCACGACGCGCTCGGGTCCGGACCGAATGTCCTTCGGATCGTGGTCATAGAAGACGGCGTTGTCGTGGGTAGCGACCACTTCGACTTCGTCGCGCGCGACATTCTGGATGAGGAACCACTCGCAGTTTCTGCAGCAGGTGAATCGGTCGTGGTCGTGCGGGGATTCACCGTCGACCCCGGATGGAACATGGAGAACCTGGATGTGATCGCGTTCGTGCAGGACGACGCCACGACTGAGATACTCCAGTCGGGCAGGTTGTCTGCTGAATAGTATAGATCGATTGTAAGCAAGTAACGACTTGGGCCGGAACACTGCCTCCACAACGGCAAGGCGGCAGGGTCCTGCGACAAACCGAGCGGTGTGACCGCGGAGGGAGTGCAACATGCTGAAGCGTTCGGCGATCCTGGGACTTGCCGTGCTGGTCTTGTGTATCACGGCTCTTCCGGCAGTGTCCGCGCAGCGGACGGTGCTGGCGGAGCTTTTCGGAGCGACCTGGTGAGGCTACTGCCCTAACGCCCGTGCGGCGTTGCAGCAGCTTACGGCGGACTACGGCGAGGACAACCTCGTCACCGTCTACTACCATCTGAGCGACGCTTACGAGATCGCTGAGGGTCGTGCCCGCGCCACCTCCTACGCGGTGAGCGGAATACCCGAGACCGACTTCGACGCGGTCAGTGAAGTCGTGGGAGCCGGAACGAGCGTGATCAACACCTACAGACCGATCGTGGTGACGAGGATGGGCACGCCGACTCCGATCACAATGACGACGACCGGCGTAGTCTCTCCGAACCCATCGACGAGTTGGGTGACTACTACCTTCCGGGTGGCCGAAGCCGTCCCGCCCGAGTACGGCACGCTTCGGGCGCAGTTTGTTGTCTACGAGCGTCTGAGCGACAGCTACCCGTGGACCGTACGGGACATGCTGCCCGTGGAGAGCATCTCCACGCTCTCGGCGATCGGCGACTCGGCAGTCGTCACGCGGAACTTCGTCGTCGACCCGACGTGGAATGCCAACGAGCTTCACGTCGTCGTCTTCCTCGAGGACCCGTCGCCCTGGGTCGTCGTAAACGCGCAGCTGATGCCCGACCCGTTCGACAACCGGTTCGCGTACACCGACTTCCGGGCGCGCGAGATCCCAGGTCTGGGTGAGGCCGTCTATCACACGGTGCTTGAGAACACCGGCGTGATGGCCGATACCATCACGCTCGACATCGCCCACGAGATCCTCCCGGACGGCCTTGGCCCCTACGACTGGGTGGGCTTCTACTGTGACACAAGCGGCGCCTGCCACTTCGGCCCGTGGGACTACGTCCTCGCCCCGGCTGAGAAGGAGACGTTCGACGTCCACGTTCTGGACAGCGTCGGCACGGTGCAGGGCATGGCCCTGACGGCGCTGACGGCGACCAGCAAGGGAGACCCGACGTCCATCTCGACCGAGCAGTTCGCCACGTTCGTCGACGTTCCGTCGATCCTCGTCGTCGATGACGATGCCGGCGCGACCTACGAGACGTACCTCGAGACGGCGCTCGGCGACACCGGCTACACTGCAAGGGTGTGGGACGCGAACGTCAAGGGAAGGCCCGACCTCACAGAGCTGGCGTCGTACTGGACGGTGCTGTGGACGACGGCCAACGCCGACGGCAGCGGGATCGATGTCGATGACGAGAACAACATGATGGCGTACCTCGATGGCGGCGGGAATCTGATGCTCGCCAGCATGGGGTACCTGTCGAGCCGAATCGACACGAGCGCGTTCATCACGGACTACCTGCACGTCGACTCGTGGACCAGCGACAACGGCGGCTTCGTCATGACCGGCGTTGCAAGCGACCCGATCTCAGACGGTATGTCTCTCTTGCTGCTCGGTGGGCCGTTCGCGCCGAACGCCAGCGACGGTCTGACGATCAGCGCTCCGGCGGACGTCGCGTTCACGTCTCCTCCGGGCAACAAGGGCCTCACGGTTGCGGAAGACGACCACAAGATCGTCTTCATGTCGTTCCCGTTCGAGGACGTGAAGGTTGCAGAGGCCGCCCCGAACAACCAGAAGACACTGATCGCGCGGATCCTGGGCTGGTTCGACCTGCCTTCCGGCGTTGAGGACGCGGAGATCCACCGTCTCGCGCTCAGGCAGAACTTCCCGAACCCGTTCAATCCCGTGACGAAGGTTGCGTTCACGGTGCCGGAAGGCGCCGGTAGAGTGACGCTGACCGTGCACAACGTGAACGGCCAGGTCGTGCGCACGCTCGTCGACGAGGAGCTGCCCGCCGGTCCCGCCCTCGCGGTGTGGAACGGGACGGACGACTCCGGACGCAGTCTGGCCTCCGGCGTCTACTTCGCCAGGCTTGTCTCCAACGAGCAGAGCGCGTTCAGGAAGATGACGTTGCTCAAGTAGTGTCTATTGGACGGTGCGCCCGGCGGGTTCCCGCCGGGCGCGCACCCTGCGGTGCCGGCCTTCCCGCCGGAAGCCTTGCGCTGGGTGACACCCTGAGGAGGAACAACATGTTGAGGCGTACGGCGATTCTAGCGCTCACAGCGGCGGCGCTCCTGCTGAGCGCGCTGCCGGCGGTCTCGGCTCAGCGCGCTGTGCTGGCCGAGATGTTCGGGGCATCGTGGTGAGGCTACTGCCCCAACGCCCGTGCGGCGTTGCAGCAGCTTCAGGACGAGTACGGTGAGGACGGCCTCGTCGTGCTCTACTTCCATGTCAGTGACAGCTACTCCACGGCTGAGACTCACAACCGCGCCAGCTACTACCAGGTCGGCGGCATCCCCGAGCTCGACTTCGACGCCGTGTCGGAGGTCGTGGGGGCCGGCACGACCATCTACGACGTTTACGAGCCCATCATCGCGTCGAGATACGCGGAGCCGACCCCGGTGACTCTGAGCACCGAGGGCATCATCCGCCCCGCGGCCGATCCCGACTCCAGCTGGGTCACAACGACGTTCAAGGCCGTCGACACCGTGCCATACGGTGACCTCAGAGCCTACTTCATCGTCTACGAGAACACGAGCGAGATCTATCCGTGGACGGTGCGGGACATGCTTCCGCCTTCCACGATCACGACGCTCGCCGCAGCCGGAGATTCCGTCGTCATCACCAAGAAGTTCAAGGTCGACGCGACGTGGAACTTCGACGAACTCGACATTGCGGTTTTCCTCGAGGACACCGACCCCAAGCAGACCATCAACGCGCAGATCATGCCGGACCCGTTCGGCAGCGAACTCGGTCACACGGACCACTACGCCGCCGAGATCGGCTACATGGGCGAGGCCGTCTATCACACCGTTCTCGAGAACACGGGTGTGATGCTCGACACCATCACCGTCGATATTGCGCACGACATCCTACCGGACGGCCTTGGTCCGTACGACTGGGTCGGGTTCTACTGCGACACGAGCGGCGCCTGCCACTTCGGCCCCTGGGACTACGTGCTCGCGCCGGCCGCGAAGGAAACGTTCGACGTTCACGTCCTGGACAACGTCGGTACCGTTCAGGGCATGGCGTTGACGACCTTGACCGCGACGAGCAACGGCGACACGTCGGTCGTGTCGAGCGAGTCGTTCGCTACGTTCGTCGACCTGCCGTCGATCCTCCTGGTCGACGACGACGGGGGAGCGTCGCACGAGACGTATCTCGAGACGGCGCTGAACGACACCGGCTACGCGGCAATGGTCTGGGACGCCGACCTGAACGGAAGGCCGAGCCTTGCGCGTCTCAACTCGTACTGGGCTGTTCTCTGGACGACGGGCGGCGGTGACGCGGCCGACCTCGGAGGCTCCTGCGAGAACAACATGGCCTACTACCTCGACGGTGGCGGGAACCTGATGCTCGCGAGCATGGATTTCCTGTCGAGCCGCGTGAACACTCTCGCCTTCCGGACGGACTACCTGCACATAGACTCGTGGACGGACGACAGCGGCGGCTTCGTCGTGACGGGAGACGCGGGCGACCCCATCGCGGACGGGATGTCCCTCAATCTCCTCGGCGGGCCGTTCGCGCCCAACCCGAGCGACGTGTTCGTCGCAAGCAATCCGGCCCAGGTCATGTTCACGAGCCCGGCCGGGGTCGAGGGCATTCGGGTCGAGGAGAACGACCACAAGGTCGTCTTCCTGAGCTTCCCGTTCGAGGACGTCAAGACCGCGGAAGCGGCACCCAACAACCAGAAGACTCTGATAGCCCGGATACTGGGCTGGTTCGATCTGCCGTCAGGGATCGAGGACGGTGAGGTCCACCGCCTCGCGCTGCGCCAGAACTACCCTAACCCGT
>JBDRTQ010000250.1:0-2010 GCA_043823885.1 Candidatus Eiseniibacteriota bacterium
CCACTCCTACGAGGTCATACCCTCGATCGCCTACGGGGCCATGCTCGGGGAGAACCTGGGCATCGGTATCAATCTCAAGTTCATCTACGTGGACCTGGCGCCCGCGGAGGTCACGGTCGAGGGGCAGCAGGGTTCCGGGACGACCTTCGCCGCCGACTTCGGCGCGCTGTGGAAGCTGATGGACGGCAGATGGAACGTGGGCGGTGTGGTGCAGCACGTCGGTCCCAAGATCGCGTACATCGACGAAGAGCAGAAGGATCCGCTGCCCAGGAACCTCAAGGTGGGGACGTCCTACAGGCTCATCTCCGACGAGATGAACGAGCTGACCGTGTCGGCCGACTTCAACAAGTCGCTGGTCATCGTAGAGGACATCGCGGACCCGACTCTCGGAGTCGTCCTGAACGTCGGCGCCGAGTATCGTTACTACGACCTCTTCGCGCTCCGGGGAGGGTACGTCTACGACGAGGACGGGAAGATCAAGGACTTCGCCTTCGGCATGGGACTCAGCTACAGGAGCTTCTCATTCGACATCGCCAACGTGCCGCAGGCAGAGGGGCTCAAGCGCCCGTTCAGGTTCTCGATGACGGCGGCGTTCTAGACTGCGCTGCCAGGGCGCGGCCAGGCTTCGAGAGAGGTGTGATCCAACTATGACGAGTACCCGCAACCTCGAACTCCGCGCGCTGATCGCGCTGGCAGTCGTTGCAACCATTGCGGTCGCGGCGCCGGCATTCGGCGGAGACAGGCTGGTCTGCCGCAAGGGCGAGCCTCCGGCCGGCGCCGCCGTCCCCGGTGCTCCCAAGATCTTCGCTGACGAGGTTCCGGAGGTCAGCGCGGTCGAACTCGCGGCCTCTCGCGGGCGCAGTCGCGACGGCAGGACCACCATTCGGCTTCTGGCTCTGCGCGTGGCATTTGTCCCGGACAGCGATCCCCGCAGCACCGGCAACGGCGGGTTCAACCTCTCGGAGTGGGACGGGGCGACGTTCGACGGACCTCCCCACGACCGCGAGTACTTCGAACTCCACATGACGGCGCTCGCCAACTACTACGCGTCGGTCTCCTACGACAACCTCGCCATCGAGTTCGACGTCTTCCCGGCGGCAGCGGAGTCGGCCTACGTACTCCCGCACGACATGGGCTACTACCACGACTACTCGGAGGCGCAGGTCTGGTACGTGAGCCAGGTGGAAGCGTTCACCAGGGACGCCTTCGCCGCGGCCGACACGACGGACTCGATCGACTTCTCACAGTACGATGGCTACATCCTGTTCCACGCGGGCGCCGACTGGCAGAGCGACATCAATCTCGATTCCCCGTTCGATCTTCCGTCCGCGCACATCATGCTCGGCGAGCCGATCCTCGTGAACGGCGGCGCAACGGAGGTGTGGGGCGCGGCGATCATGCCCGAGACGTCCAGTCAGGACGGGCTGGCCATGGTCCTGAACGGGACGCTCGCACACGAGGTGGGGCACATCCTGGGCCTGCCCGACCTCTACAACACCTCCAACTTCTTCCCGGCGATCGGGCAGTGGGGCATCATGGACTCGGGCGGCAGCATCGGCCTGAACACGGTGTGGGGGTGGACCTACGGGCTGATACCCGCGTCACCGTGCGCGTGGTCCAAGGAATACATGGGGTGGCTCGACCCCGTCGTGCTTCTGGACGACACCGAGAACATCCGCGTCACGGCGACCGAACTCAGGAGGCCCGGCTTCCGGCTCTTCAAGATACCCGTCACGAGCGACGAGTACTTCCTCATCGAGAACAGGCTGGACGACATCGGGCAGGACCTCACCGTCGCGATCGAGCAGGAGCGCGGCGTCGTGCTGGGTCCGGTCGATCCCGACTGCGTGGACCCCATCTGCCCGGTCAACCACGAGTACGACTTCCTTCTTCCCGGTCCGGGCATGCTCATCTACCACATCGACGACACGCGCGTGCAGCCGGGGCTGATGCCCTACGACACGGTCAACGCCGACCGCCACAGGCTCGGCGTTGCCGTCGAAGAGGCCG
>JBDRTQ010000251.1:0-3572 GCA_043823885.1 Candidatus Eiseniibacteriota bacterium
AGAACGTCTGGGAGGATCTGATGTAGACGAGTCGGCATACGACTAGCGTATGGAGCCGACGAGATTGGCTGTCACGTCGACTGCACCGGGCGCTGCCGCGCCCGACGCACCTGCCACGCCAGCCTTGACGCTCGCGGCTGATACTCGGCCCGTTAGATGGCTCTGTCCTCTTCGCTTCGCGATGAAGACCTAGTTTGCCAAGAGGACCTGGGAGGGAAGTTGTCACACGAGTCGAGAGATCCGAATCCACTCGAAGTCAGAGCCGCATTCACCAAGCAGGCTCTTGAGCACGACTTCGACTCTGGTCCTCTCCTGTTGCTTGCCGGACCGGGGGCAGGCAAGACCTACATGCTGCTGGAGACAATCAAGCACCAGCTCGGGCAGGGCTTCGACCTAGGTGATTTCTTCGAGGTCACTCTCACGAATGCCTCTGCAGACGACTTCCTGGTGGATGCGAAGAGGGAGGTATCCAAGGAGTTCTCCGAGTCATCTACTCTACACCACAGGGCCAAGGGCATCCTGCACAAGCACGCTCGTCATCTGGGATTGGACAGCGACTTCCAGGTCATCGACGAGACATCCGAGCCGTTGGTTCGAAAGGACATCCAGCACATCCTGGGGTGTTCCTGGTCGGCGACGGGGAAAATGCTACGTGCGTACCGCTCGCACTCAGCAGCAGCAGAAGTCGCTGCTGGCGAGTTCGCGGAGGCGTATCGTTGCCTTCAGGAGTTCTACGTTGTGCTTGACTGGTTGGATGTCGTGCGCCTGGCGGCACAAGTGCTTGAGCAGGAACCTAAAGTCCGGGAAGTCGAGTGCGACAAGTTCCGATTCCTACTCGTGGATGAGTACCAGGATCTCAATGAGGCTGATCAGAGGCTGCTGCGTGCTCTTCTGAATGGCAGGACACATTTTCTCGCGGCGGGCGACGATGATCAGAGCATCTACGGAGAGATGCGGTTCGCGCATCCCAAGGGCATTCTGGAGTTCGAGAGCTACTACCCTGGCGCGAGCGTACAGGTTCTGCCAGTTACCTCAAGGCTCCCTTCAGAAGTTGTCGCGGCCTCCGCATCACTGCTGGAGGCCAATGCGGAACGGCGACCGAAGCAGCGGCTTCTCTCGCTCGACTCAGTAGACTCACGTGCGGACGGAGGTTTCGTCCTTTCCGTAAACCTGAAGAGCGACAAGGCGGAACGGGAGTTTCTTGCTGCCGCTCTTCATGAGCTGATTCACGGGGAATCACCGGTCAGCCCGAAGGAGATCCTCGTCTTGTGTCAGGTGACGTCGCTTGGCAGAGAACTAGTAGAGTGGCTACGGGGGAGCGGATGTGAGTACGAGATCGACTGCCACTTTGCCGATGGCACTGGCACAGACTCAGACGATGTGATCCTGCGACTGCTGCTTGAGTTCGTTCGTGACCCGGAGGCCAATTTGCCCCTCCGGGGGCTGCTGGGGGTGCTTGCGGATTCGGAGACGAAGCTCGCCTCAGACCTGGTCATGTGCGCGATGGAGGACTCGTCCACTCTTCTCGCTGCGGTTGACCGTCATCTGGCCAACTCCGAGCCCTCCGATGACCTCTCTGACCTGCAAGCGTTTGTGGCGGCTGCGCACAAGCTGGACATGTGGACGCCAACACTGGATGGCGTGGAGTTGATCGTCACGGAGGTACCCAGGTTCAATCACCTGAGTGACAGGGTTGATGCCCTTCGCTCTGCGGCCCATCCTGAATCGGAGATTGACGCGAAGGGAGCACCCGCTTCAGTGCGCTTCATGACTCTGCATAGCAGCAAGGGCCTCGACGCTGACTTCGTGTTCATACCGTTCATGGAGGACTCCATCGGTCCGTCGGCGCGCGACGATGACGAGGCGAGGCGCCTTCTCTATGTGGCGATGACACGCGCCAAGGTAGGGGTTGTCTTCACCTGGGCTTGGAGCAGAAAGAGGCAGGAACGCTTCAGGTCCAAGGGGACTGGAGGACCACCCATGAAGCGAGAACCGTCGCGTAGGATTCGCGAGTGCGGCGTAGCAGAGAGCCTGGCCATGCCGTGGGACTCCCCGACAGCTGAGGAGATTGCCTTAGAGCTCCTGAGGAAACACGCGCGAGTCGTCGCGGAGCATGACAGAGCCATCTAACTCTTATGCAGCCGACGAGCTTGGCTGTCACGTCGACTGCGCGGTCCTGCGGGCGAGTCCGCACGCTTCGTGGACTA
Organism: Candidatus Eiseniibacteriota bacterium; assembly: GCA_043823885.1. Classification (GTDB taxonomy): domain Bacteria; phylum Joyebacterota; class Joyebacteria; order Joyebacterales; family Joyebacteraceae; genus JALGZG01. The sequence goes on from JBDRTQ010000251.1 coordinate 2,208, forward strand.
TGGGACTACTATCATGGCTTCGATTGAGAGGATTGTGAAGCTTGTTGAGCGCTTCGAAGCGCACCTAGATTCGTATAGGAGCGGGGCGTACGGGGAAACTCAGGTCCGACGCGAATTCATCGACCCGTTCTTTAAGTGCATGGGATGGGATGTCGAGAACGAGAGAGGGTACGCGGAGGCCTACAAGGATGTGGTCCACGAAGACGCCATCAAGGTGGCAGGAGCACCCCGCGCGCCAGACTACTGCTTCAGAGTGGGAGGTGTGCGCAAGTTCTTCGTCGAGGCCAAGAATCCCTCAATCAGCATCAAGGACGATGTTCATCCTGCCTACCAGTTACGTCGCTACGGATGGAGCGCGAAGCTACCTCTGAGCATCCTCACTGATTTCGAGGAGTTCGCCGTCTACGATTGCCGCGTCAGACCGAAGGTGACCGACAAGGCATCGGTAGCCCGCTTGTCCTACTTCACCTTCAGTGACTATCCTGACCGGTGGGATGACATCGCATCGATCTTCTCGCCAGATGCTATTCAGACCGGTTCCTTCGACAGGTATGTTGAGTCGCAGCGACCGAAGAGGGGGACCGCGGAGGTAGATGAGGAGTTCCTCAAGGAGATCGAAGCTTGGAGAGAGGCGCTCGCTAGGAACATCGCGCTGCGAAACCCGGATCTCAGTCGGCGCGACCTCAACTTCGCCGTCCAACGCACGATAGACCGCGTGATCTTCCTGCGGATGTGTGAGGACCGCGGTATCGAGCCGTACGGCAGACTCCGTGGTCTCCTCGAAGGCGTCAACACATACGAGCGACTCATGTATCTCTTTAACCAGGCTGATCACCGGTACAACTCTGGCCTCTTCCACTTCTCTCGGGAGCGCGACCGGCCGGTTCGGAGTGTGGATTCTCTCACGCCGCGTCTCAGCATTGACGATCAGCCTCTCAGGAAGATCTTGCGGAGTCTTTACTACCCCGATAGCCCATACGAGTTCTCGGTTCTGCCCGCCGATGTTCTGGGACACGTCTATGAGCAGTTCCTCGGAAAGGTAATCCGCCTAACACCATCCCACCGGGCCGTCGTGGAGGACAAACCCGAAGTCAGAAGGTCCGGCGGAGTCTACTACACCCCGAGCCACGTTGTTGACTACATCGTGCGGGAAACCATTGGACGATGCCTGGAAGGCAAGACCGCCGGTCCCCGAGGAGCCGCGAGCAAGATCCGAATTCTGGACCCCGCCTGCGGATCAGGGTCTTTCCTTCTTGGGACCTACGACTTCCTGCTGAACTGGCATCTCGAGCAGTACACAGCCAAGGACGCCGAGAAACACGCCCAGGGCAGGTCGCCTCGACTCAGGAGAACCGATCGAGGAGA
>JBDRTQ010000252.1:0-6825 GCA_043823885.1 Candidatus Eiseniibacteriota bacterium
ATCCGGACCTCGTCATCATCGACCTGCAGCTCGTCGGTATGAGCGGCATCGAGGCGACAAGGCAGATCATCCAGATGGACGAAATGAAGAACATCCCCGTGGTCGCCCTGACTCCCGGGGACATTCCGGAGAACCTCGAAGAACTGGCGCGCGTCGGCTGTCGGGGTTACATAACCAAACCGATAGACACCAACATGCTGGCCTCACAGGTCCAGCTCTATCTGAGCGAGTAGATGGAGGTCGGGCGTCAGCCGCCCGATCGGGACGTGGTGGTCAGTTTCAGCTCGTGAGCGGTCGGCGGAACGCGCCGACCGCTTCCATGTACGCCTCCGCCGCCTCCGCCGCCTCCGCCGAGCCCTTGCACGGACGGCCGCTCGTCTATATGGTAGGGTCTTCATCATCGTCTGCCGGGGAGGACACATGGAAGCGGACGGAAGGGCTCTGAGTAGGATCCTGATAGCGGCGCTCGCGACGACGGTTGTCGTTCTTGCCGGCTGCGCACCGGTCCTGCCCACGGGGCGCGAGCCCGTTTCGGACGAGCAGACAGGGAGCGAACGCCACTGGACCTGCAGGCCGCTCGATCCTGACGGAGCCGAGCGCGTCGTCGGGCTGACGGAATCCTGGACGGCCGAGGGCGGTACCATGCGCTCGGCCCACTGGACAGGAGAGGCCGGCGACGGTTCTCCCGGACGGCCGACAAGGGATGGCGCCGTGGCGGACGCCGTCGCCTCCGCCGCGGACGCGGCGCTGGACCTGCTGGAGCAGCGCGGCGTTTCGTACGGCACAGACAAGCGACAGAGCATAGTCGATGAGGTCATCGACGCGGCGGCGCGCGGGGCGGACGTCGTCTTTCCACGCATGACGGTGGTCGCACGCAGCTGGGACGAGTGCGTCGCAGTCGCAGACGGCATGTCGGCCCGCGCCGACACCTCCTGGCGAGCCGCCGTCCTCGTGGAGTATCCGATAGGAGTTCTGAAGGGCGACGTCAACAACGTCGTGTGGGAGCGGAGGAGAGCCGCCAATGAGGCCGAGGTGCTCGCGGCGTCCGTGGACGAACATCTGGCCGCCGGTCGGTGGCACGACGGACTTCTGGACGCGGCGAGGATCGCCGACGTTGTCGCAGCAACCGGGGTGCCACTCTCGCGAGCTCGGGACGCTTCGCCGGCCGCCGACGTTGACGGGCCGCCTTCGATCGACGACCGGCTCCGTGAGGTGCTCCGCTGGTCACGAACTGCCGCGGTAGCCGTGACGCCCCTTCACGCGCGCCCGGTCGGTGGTGTTGACGTTCTGGAGACGGGCGCGGCTGCGGACGCGATGGTCCAGTTTCACTGCACCTATGAGTGGAATGGGCGTGTCGTCCCCGCCGTAGGCGTGCCGGTGCGCTTCGACATACCCGGAGCCTCCGCTGTGCTGCGCGTCGATCCGTTGACCGACGGTTCAGGGGCGGCGACGTGTCGCATCCTGGCGGCCTATGGCCCGCCGGGCGAGTACGAGCTCACCCTCAGCGTGGACGCGGTTGCCGCGCACGCTGCCCTGACCGGAGCGTCTGCGGCCGGCTCACGAACGGATTCACGTGACTACCCCGCCGAAGTCCGGCGGTTCGCCCCGCTGGCCGGCCACACGGTTCACCTGGTGGAGGGTGCGCACGCGATCTCGGTCTGCACGACGTTCGGTGACCGGGACGACGCCAACGCCGCTCAGGTGACGGCCGGATTCATCCGGAGAATGGAGCGGGACGGTTTCAGGACCGGCGAGTGCGATCCGAACGTGGATGTTGTCATCACTGGGGAGTTCGCGCTGGTCGCGCACGACGAACCCGATTCCTGGACGGCTCAGGCGACGCTCGCGGCGGCGGCCTTCGATCAGAGGACGGCGTCCGGGCTCGGGGCGACCCGCGTCCAGGCGACGCAGAGGGCCGAAACCGAGGCCGGGGAGAAGGGAAGACGGGAAGCCGAGGTGCTTGCTCTCAAGGAGGCCGGACGGCTTCTGGCTGTCTACTTCGGCCCGCGCATGCTGGCGTCAGGAAGATAGTCCAGGCAGATACCCGGGGCGCCTATCGACGTGTCGACGACTCGGGCGCCCGGTCTCGCGCGCTCGACACTACCACCGCGAACGCGCTTCCCGGGTCAGTGAACCGCAACGTGAAGAACCCCCAGCCGTCTCCGTTGACGTTCCCCGCTGCACCACTCTCCGGGAAGGGACCCGTCACGGCCGTCACGGTCCCGACGGCGATACCCTCGAGCGCGACGGCCTCAGGTGTGAACACGGCGAACGTGTCACGCGTGGTCGCAGAGAGAGTGAGCGTGTCCCGGCTTCCCGGGGCCGACGCTCCTGCAGCAGACGCCAGGACTCCCGACACCTCGTAGTAGTCCGCGCCCGTCGCCCTCTCCCATGTGAGCGTCAAGGTATCCCCCAGGGAGATCTCCGCGGGCGCTATCACCACGACCGCGTCCGGCACAACGGCGGTGGCCGTAGCGTAGCCGTAGTCGGTGGTCACCTCGAGCGAGCACGATACTCCGGACCGCCACACCACTGTGTCATCGTCGAGCATTGCGAGAGCGCTGAGGCCGCCGGACGATCCGACGTTTGGCAGCTCCCGACCGTTGATGAAGGCTATCAGAAGAGAGGGCAACGGATCGGCGGTGCAGACTACCTCGGCGTGTGTTGATCCCTCCCGGTCGTCCGCGTGCTGCACGACGCTCGCGGATATGTAGGGCAGGGTGTCGGCCGGCTCCACCACCGGGCACGTAAGATCATCGGAGCAACCGCCCGCGAGAAGGGCGGTCGAGGCGCCGACGGCAACAAGGAGAACGACTCTGCGCATCATGTGTCTGCTCCGCCTCGCGCGGCGACGTAGGAGACCGCGCGCTTCACCCGGCTACACCGAGCCGGGAAGGGGATTCTGCGTTCGGATGAGATCTTCATAAGTTCCGCGTCTTCGCGCCTCGATGAGCTTTCCATCCAGCACAAGGACCTCGACGGGTGAGGGGTGCGACAGGAAGAGCTGCGGGCTCATCGAGAACCCGTAGGCGCCGGCGTTGAAGATGCCGACCAGGTCGTCGATAGCGATGTCCTCGGGAACCTGGATCTGCTCGCTGGTGATGTCGATAGGCGTGCACAGCGGCCCCGAGACCTTCGCCACGGTCGTGGTCGGCGAACACAGCCGGCTGATCACGCGCGCCTCGTGCTTGACCTTCATGAGCACCGGGCGGACGAACTGGTTGATCCCACCGTCGGTGATGACGAAACGCTCTCCCCTCGACTCCTTGAGTTCGATGACCCGCGTGACGAATACACCGCACTCCGACACCAGGTAGCGCCCGAGTTCGAGTATGAGCCTCGTGTCCTTGCGGTCCGAGAACGGCCTGAATACCTCCTCCACGCGCGCGCCGACGGCGGGCAGGTCCAGGGGGGTCTCTTCTTCGTAATGCGGGACGCCGAACCCGGCGCCGAAGTCTATCGCCATCAGGGGCTCGCCGGTGATCCTCTCCACGTGACCGGCCGCGGCGACGGTGCGCCTGGCGTTCTCCACGATCTCGTCCGCGTCCAGTATCTGGCTGGCCGTGTATATGTGAATGCCCACGATCTCGACGGTGCGCTTGTCCCAGTGGTCGGCCAGGGCGTCGAGCTTCTCCTCATCTATCCCGAACTTACTGGGGCCTCCGGCCATCCGTTCGTGAAGGGGACCGGCGGAGCCACCGCCGGATTTCGACAGGCCCACTGCCGTGTTGATCCTGAGAGCCACGCGCGCCGGGATGCCCACCAGCTTCGCGATGCGGGCAACGCGTTCCAGCTCTCTCAGTGATTCCACGTTGATGGCGAACACGTTCGAAATGATCGCGTCCTCGAGTTCCCGGTCCGTCTTGCCGGGTCCGGCGAACACGATGTCGAGCGGGTCGTGCCCCACTTCCTTGGCGAGGAAGAGTTCGCCGCCCGACGCTATCTCGGACCCTGCGCCGAGCTGCCTCAGAAGTCCCACCAGTGCGAACGAGGGGTTCGCCTTCATGGAGTAGAACACTTCGAACGACGGCAGGGCGCTCTTGAGCGCCTCGTAGCGCGCGCGGATCATGTCGCCGTCGTAGACGTACATCGGCGTGCCGTGTTGGCCGACGATATTCGTTATCGGCATGCCTCCCACCTCGAGAACACCGTTGGTCTCTGTGAAGTTTCTGAACAGGGTGCTGCCTCCAGTCCGCTCGTTACTTCTTCCTGAACACGTCTATGTGCGTGGTGCCGCCGAATATGTAGAACGGAAAATACTCGGCGATGGCGCAGTCGACGCCGAGCTTCACGTACTCCTCACAGAGGTTCGCTCCTGTCTCGCAGAACATGACGAGCCGCGTGCCTCCCCTCTTGGCTGCCTCGAGGATGTCGGCCATCGACTCCGTGGAGATGACCATTCCGGTCATTACCGCGACGTCGCACTCTTCCACGAACTCGACAGTCCGGTCCTGGTCGTAGACCGTCACGCCGCCGATCTCGCTACCCACGAGCGTCGGGTCCCCATCGGTGCCGGTGACCTTGATGCCCTTCGCCGTGAGCATCTTTATGATGTTCCCGATGACGCCCACGTTGACTACGGAGCCGTCATCCACTCCCGCGAGGGCCAGCTGTCGCAGAACCTCGTCGACGACTATCCGGCTGCGCCAGATCGCCTTGTCGGCGGAGGAGCCGGTCATTGTCTTCGTCTCATCAGGGTGCCTCTCGAAGGCGGAGAACATGGCATCGGCGGTCGCAACCTGCACACACCGGTAGTCCGACCTCACCTTCCTGCAGTCCTTACCAAGCAGAGAGAAATTGTCCTTGAGCGCCGGCACGTTGTCGCAATAGCAGGCGCCCTCTCCCACGGTCTGAACAAGAAGGTAGGAGTAATTGAAGGTCCGCTCCGCCGGATTGGGGCGGAACAGGAGGTCGGTGCGCCAGAGCCCTCTGATGAAGAAGGCCTCGTCGGGGTAATCCTCGCTTCTCTGTCTTCCTGTCTCGGCGATCTGCTCGAGCAGAGTCACGGTGTCTCCTGGGCATGGGGGTCCACGGACGAGTCCGGGACGGCGGGTCCGCCGATGGGTCGAGCGCGGGCGGCCTGTGCGCCCGTCAGCTGCCAATATACCAGCAGGTGGGGGAGCGGTCAATTCAACAGCACTACTTTGCGTTCCAGAGCTTCCTGCCCGACGCGCACGCGGATGAAGTAGACGCCGCTGCCCACCGCTACCCCGCGTCCGTTCGTCCCGTCCCAGATCATGTCATATTCGCCGGCCTGGGCGGGACCCTCTCGGAGCATTCTCACGAGCCTGCCTGAGACGTCGTACACGCCGACGGACACCCAGCGGTGGTCCGCCGCAATGCCGTAGTGAATGCTCGTGGTGCCTGGGAACGGATTGGGGCGGGGGCTCTCGAGCCACGGTGACAGTCGCGCGCCGGGCGTTGAGATCTCCCACGGACCGTGCGTGGTCGTTGCGCCCCATTGTTCGGTAACTATGAGGTGATACGAGTAGGTCGTCGACCACTCGACCGAGTCGTCTACGAATCGGTATCTCCCATCCAGCCCCGGTAACAACAGGTCGTCGCCGAGCGGATGGAACTCGTCCGCCGCGTCGGCACGCTCGAGCCTGCACCCGAGGGGCCCGTCCGCCGGCGTCAGGTACCAAGACAGAACGACGGAGTCCGGCTTCGCGTCCCACGTGAAGTACGACAGCGAGGCCAGCTCGTGCCAGTCCTCCATCGAATCAAGAAGCAGCGCCAGCATCTCCGCCGCGGGCTCGGTCTTCAGGTAGTAGAGCGGGAACCCGAAGTAGGCGAACGACCCCGTCCCGTCGTCGGGGTAGCGCACCGTGGCGCACGGACGTTCGCTGAGGTCGGGGTTCACGTATGAGTCGAACAGATAGAGCCGCCGCGTTCCGTCGAGAGGCCGTACGATCTCGCAGTACGGGACCCCGCCGTAGGTATCGTATCCGGCGGACCATTTCCCGAGCGTGTCCACCGGCACGTCGGGGAGGCCCGACGACGCCGCGGCGATCCCTCCGAGGAACGCATAACCGTACTGCCCGGGATTGGATTCGTTCGAGTTCGCTCCGGCGTTCCTCAGGCTGTCGACCCCGACGTGGTCGAAGATGAAGTCGCCCGGTTCGTATGTGGCGTCGTAGGAGTAATGGTCCGCACCGCCCATGGTCGGCAGCGAGGACTGTCCTTCGAGGATGACATTCCCGCCGGCGCGCACGAATCCCTCAATGTAGTGGTAGGCGCTCTCAGCCTGCACGGGACGGAGGAAGCCCCCCTGCTGGTCCAGCGTCCAAAGCACCGTGCGGTAGCGCCCCAGTTTCTCCATCGAGGGCAGGGTCGGCACGTAGTCCTGGATATGCTCGAAGGGGTCCCAGACGTCGCAGCTCTCCCCGGACAGAACCTCGCTATAGAAGGCGTCGTGCGCGGCCTCAGGTACCCCGCCGACGAACCAGTCGTCCACGTGGAGCAGGGGCCGGTCCATCGGGGCGGAGACCGTGCGCAGAGACACGCGTCCGGTCGTGACGGCTCCGTTCTCGTCCCGCGTCGTGAAGAAGACCGCCGTATCCGCCGGGCCCGGGCGCAGCACGAACTCGTACGGCGACCGGTGCCAGGTTGACCACGCGGCTGAATCCGCGATCGCCACCGCCACCGAGTCGGCAATGCCGCAGTACGACGAGGCGTCCGAGGCGACCGTGAACACGAGGCGCTCGTGTTCGTAGACGGTGACAGGGGGCACCCGCGCGCCCGCGCGACGACCCGGGAACGTCCGTGCACCGGGATGGAAGTTCAGGTCGACGGTGAGCGACGGGCGCAGCGCAGCGTCCGTCG
>JBDRTQ010000253.1:0-2124 GCA_043823885.1 Candidatus Eiseniibacteriota bacterium
GCTCCTCGACGGCGTTCTTCACGATGATCCGGATCTGGTCGATGTTGAAGGGCTTGGTGATGTAGTCCGCCGCTCCCAGCTTCATCGACTCTACCGCGGTCTCCATCGAGGCGTACCCCGTCATCACGATGACGCTCGGGTTGTACGACAGGTCCTTCGTCGCCGCGACGACGCCAAGCCCGTCGAGCTCCGGCATGACGATGTCCGTGAGGACGATGTCATACTCGGAGTCGTTCATTCGCTTGAGCGCTTCCTTGCCCGAGGCGGCGAGGTCTATGTCGTAGCCCTCGTCCTTGAGAACCTCGTTGAGGAACTGCCTCATTATCTCCTCATCATCTACGATGAGAAGCCGGACGGGCGTCTTCTCCTCGCGCTCGTCCTTCTCGTCTGCGCTTCCGTTTGTCTTTTCCGGGACATTCAGCTGATCCACTAGATACTTCCTTCGCCCAGGTTCGTGCTGCCGGCGCGTCTGGCGCGTGGCAGGAGAACGGTGAAGGTCGACCCTACTCCGACCTTGCTCTCTACGTCGATGTCGCCGCCGTGATCCTTGATGATGCCGTAGCTGACCGACAGCCCCAATCCGCTGCCATCCCCAACCTCACTGGTCGTGAAGAACGGCTCGAAGACCCTGACGAGGTTCTCATCGGAGATCCCGCAGCCCGTGTCACCGAAACTGACGGCGACCGCCTCACCACCGGAGTCCTTCCGTTCTATCCGCGAGCTTGTTACCGACAGCCGACCGCCAGACTGCATCGCCTTCCGTGCATTGAGTATTATGTTCGCGAACACCTGCTGCAACTGCCTCGGGTCACCAATCACCTCGAGTCCTCCGTCCGCAAGATCCGTCTTGAGTTCTATTCCCCTGCTGGACAGCTCGCGACTGGTGAAGCCGAGCGTTTCCTCGATGAGTTCGTTGACGTCCACCTCGGTCGAGGCGCAGCGGGAGGTCTGCGAGAAGCGCAGAAGGCTCTTGACTATCTCCGTGCAGCGTCTGGCGCCGCCCTCGATATACGAGAGGTGGCCCGCGACCTTGGCAATGTCGTCCTGTGTCAGGGACGCGATGTCGGCGTCCTTCAGCGTCTCGAGGTCGTACTGCGCGTAGCCCAGTATCCCCGCGAGAGGGTTGTTCAGTTCGTGGGCCACGCCGGCGGACAGCTCGCCGACGGCGGCAAGGCGGCCTGACTGGACGATTTTCGTCTGCATGTCCTTGAGTTCTCGCGTTCTTTCCTCGACTCGTCGCTCCAGATCTTCGTTGAGCGACTCAAGCTCTTCCCGGGCTTCGCTCAGTTCCCTGGTCCGCTCGTCGACCTCTACCCCCAGCTGCTCGCTCCAGCTCTCCGCTGCGCTCCGGGCGGCCTCCAGTTCCTCGTAGAGGCGTGCCGTGTTGACAACCTTCCCTACCTGACTGCCGATCGTCGTCAGGAGTTCCCTGGTGGGTTCGTCGAAGGCCTTCGCCTGGTCGCTCATGATGGAGAGGACTCCCACGAGCTTGTCCTCCGCCACAAGGGGCACCCCAAGCCAGGATCGCACTTCCAGACTCTTGCTCTGGGCGCGTTCCGAGACCGAGAGCTCGAGCGACAGGGTCTTCTCCTTGCGCAGGTCGGGAACGTACAGCGCCTCCCCGTTCATGGCCACCCAGCTGGCGAACGTATCCCCGAGTGTGGCGGTTCTGGAGGATACGTCGCAGTCATCAAGTACGCAGGTCCTGACGTCGAGAGTGCTCTTTTCCATGTCGCAGAGGGCCACGGAGATGATGGGGGCTGACAGCTGCTCTCTGGTGTGCAGGTGGATGAGACGGACAAGAGAGTCCAGCCTGACCGCGCAGGTCAGCGCGCCACCGACGGTGTTCAGCGTCTTCAGTTCGCTCACCCTGTCGAGCAGCGACTGCTGCGTCTCCCATAGCTTCTCGCCCGCAGCGCTCGAGATGATGAGGACAACCACCAGAAGCGGGAACGTCGCCGGGTCGCCGGGTATGTACGAGGCAACAAGCAGAAGGGCCAACGGAAGCATCGCCAGCTCGACAATGACGCCGCGTCCGGACAGCCACCTGAGGTACCGCTTGAACCGTCCGCTCGCGCGGTCCTCGAGTGATGCATCAAAGACGCTGGTTATGAAGGCGAAGGT
>JBDRTQ010000254.1:0-2357 GCA_043823885.1 Candidatus Eiseniibacteriota bacterium
GACGCTCAGCATCTGCCACGCCTTCCACATCCCTGAGCAGTACAAGACGGACCTCGCGGATGAACTGGAGGAGGTCCTGGTCGGAGACGCCGAGAAGATCCTGACACACGCTGCCGGCGTGGCCCAGAGGGCCGGCATCACGGCCGAGACAAGACTGCTGAAGAAGGGACACCCCACCGAGGCGATAGTCGCGTACGCCGAAGAGCTCAAGGCCGACCTTATCGTGGTCGGCGTCAGGGGCAAGGCTCCTGACCGGGCCAGGGCGATGGGCAGCGTGAGCGCGGCGGTAACCGAGCAGGCGGGCTGTTCCGTGCTGCTGGTCAGGGGCTAGCGGAGATTCTATGGATGGATGGACGGTCCGGGCACAGGCGCCGTGGTCGGAACGGAGGGACTACAGAAGGGCCGAGGCGATGGCAGCGAGTGAGGACAGAAACTCGTACACCTCGTGCGGTCCGCGAACGAACAGTGAAGCCATGGTTGGACGGGGCCGGTCCGCGACGAGTATCGTGAGCGCGTGGGGCGGCTCCTCGTCGTCCTCGTCCCCGGGAATGAACCAGGGCTCCTCGTAACCGTCTATGTCCGCCCACCCCCGCACGGCTTCGAACGCCTCTTCATCAGTGACGTCGTCACCAATGTAGATGGCGAGCGATTCCTCCGCGTCGGCGGCCTTGAGGATGTGACTGACGGCATCCCCCTTGTGCCACCCAGCCATCCGAGCCTCTATGGTCCGCTCTCCGTACAGAACCTCCAGCTGGCGATGTGCGTCGAGGGTGCGGACCACGCGCAGAAACTCACGACTGGCCTCGCGGTCCAGGTTCGGATCCTGATGGTTCAGGTGAAGGGTCAGAGCGAACCCGCGATTCTCGATCGAGACGCCGCGGAACCGCTCCAGGCATCCGTGGGCATCCAGCTCGAGATGATGGATCAGACCGCCCAGGAACTCGGGGTCCACGGGATACTCTGTTTCGGAGTACTCATGTCGTATCTCGAAGCCGCGCTGACCGATGAGACCGATGTTCTCGACCCCGAGCAGAGAATCGAGCTCGTCGACCGTTCGCCCGCTCAACACGAAGACCGAGAAGGCCTCTTCGTTCCCGAGCTGTTCGAGCTTCGCCAGCACGCCCGGTTCGGGGTAGCACACCTCGCCCGGAACACCCGTCGCGAGAGTCCCACCGTAGTCCAGGAACAGAAAAACCTCCTGGGCCGCGCCCAGTGCGCGGGCCAGAAGGTCTACCTCTTCTGAGACGTGCTTCGGATAGGACAGCCCGGCAGCCTTGACGACCACGTGTTCCCCCACGGGATCCTGCACCTCTCGATCGGGCCCACGGCCCCACGATGTCTCTTGAAGGAATCTACTCAGATAGTCATGGAGGCGCAACTCGCTGGGGCAGTTCTGGGCCTGAACGGGAGCGCGTGGCGGCGCACCGGGGCCCCGGAGCCAAGAAAAGCGGGGCGAAGAGACGAATGCGAAACGCACGACTCTCCGCCCCGCTGAAAAAGAGGCTACTTGAGAAGCACCATCATCTTTCTGGAAGTGTGGTCGCCGGCCTGCATCCTGTACATGTAGATGCCGCTCGCGACCTTCTCCCCGTTTTCGTTTGTGCCGTCCCACGTGACCGCCTTGACACCCGCGTTCTGCTCCTCATTGACGAGCGTCGTTACCAGCCTGCCGGCGATGTTGAACACGTCGATCTTGACGCGCGCCTCGCTCGGAAGCTGGTACTGGATCACGGTGACCGGATTGAACGGGTTCGGGACGTTCTGCTTGAGAGCGAACGTCCTGGGAATCTCCTCGTCCTCCGGCACGGACGTCGGCGCGCCGGTGGAGGTCAGGTTGATGTCGTCGACGTACCAACCCTCCTCCTGAACATATCCGTCAGAGGCGAACCGGAACCTGATCTGGATCTGCTGGTTCTCATAGCTCGTCAGGTCGAACGTCTCCTGACGCCAGGTGAAGAAGCCGGACCAGCATGGCATGCCCTCGGGAAGCGGGTTGGCCGTGTTGTCGTTCTTGGTGTGGCTGTATCCGCCGTTGGGATAGAGCACACTCCACATCGCGCCTCCGTCGGTCGAGATCTGGACGAGACCGCAGTCCCACGCCAGGGTCGAGCTCTGCTCCTCGGCATCCATCCAGTGCCAGAAGGTCATCGAGCCGTCCGTGCCGAGACAGATGGGCTTCATGTAGAGCGCGCCGTCCGCCGAGTTGCTGTAGACAGCCGTCCCAGACCCGCCAAACTTCCAACTGTGGTTGGTGGAGTGTGACCGGGCGGTCTCGACATGCCACTCGTCGGCGAAGCCCGCGGTCACGGGCGGATCGGCCCTGGTGGTGGTGGTGGCGATATTGCCAAGGCCGCTAT